>QNAH01000389.1 GCA_003641425.1 Candidatus Zixiibacteriota bacterium | reverse complement strand
TGATTGCTGCCGATATCCTGACTTCACCCGCATTTTCAGAAACGGCATGGCAGGCATTATCGACAATATTACCGACCGCCTGTTTAAGCAACAGTATATCACCCTTGATCGATATTTCGGGCGACATTACCGTATCGATCCTGATTTTAATATGGCTGTATTTTTCATTCATCCCGGATATGATATTTTCCAGCAACTCGACCGGATCGAAACTCTCAGGTGTGATTTCAAGCGGACGGGCAAAATCCAGAAAACGCGCCACAAGCGATTCTGCTTCAAGCGATTCGCCCAGCAGATAATCCAGGTTCTGCCTGATTGCCGGGTTGCCCCTGCTCTTTTTCCTGATCAGCTTGGCGAACCCGACAATGGCCCCGATGGAATTTCGAAGCTGATGCGCCAGACCGCCCGACATCTCACCCAGCGTCGCCATCCGGCTCTTGAGATCGAGCTCCTCCCTCATCCTGATAAATTCGGTCTGATCGTTGAGGATGATCCAGGTTCCGATCACACCGCCCCGGCTGTCGTGAAGGGTCGACACCGAAACACTTAACAGCGATTTCGCCCCGTTCTCGTTGGAAATCGAAACCTGCTGATTGGATATGGCCTCCCCGTGTTCGAAAAAAAGCTGTATTTGAGCCAGCAGTTCGGGGAAACAGCCGAGTTCATCGCGGTAGTTTTTTCCGGATAAATCCTCATCTTCCAGCATAAATATCCGTGCCGCCGAACGGTTGATAGTCGAAATATTCCTGTCATTGTCAAGCGTGATTACCCCGGTGCTGATCGACTTCAAGACATAATCATTGTAAACCTCGAGATTTTCCGCCCGCTTGGTAACGATCTCGTTCAACCTCTTCAGTTCTTTTTCTTTCTGCCTTAAATCCGCAATGATCTCGCCATAGGTTGAAATCAGACCCGAGACATCATCCCCCTTGCTCTGGTCGAAATGTCCGGATTTAACCGCCTTTTCCTTCAGGCTTTTAAAGGGCATCAGTATATATCGGGAGAACTTCAAGGTCGCATAAATGATAACCGCTATTCCCAGTATACCGACATAAAGCAGGATTCGTCCGGCGTTCTCGATCGTGCTCAATAAAGGACTTGGTGCCGAGGCCACAATTATCTTTTCCGAATTGCCCGACCCGCTCGGTATCAGCACCAGACTGTTCATGGCGCCGCTGACATGATGAAAGACCGGCTGATTGATTAACAGCGGCAACAGATCCTCTGTCGTCAGCCCGCTGTCGATACACTTGAGCTCGTCCTCCAGCCTCTGGTGATCCTCCGGATTCCTGATCTCCTTTAAATCGAAATTAAGGACTGTCAGCAGATCGAGTGAATAATCCAGTTTGATTTTATCGAAAGCTCTGGCTACCGATGCCTCCCTCTCTTCCCTTTGCAGAACATTTGCGGCCTTGACGACCGCCTCATACAAATTGTCCTTTGACTGCAGCTCCACCGACTGTTTGAGTCGATAAAGAGTGTAATGCGAGGCGAAGTTCAGCGATAGCAGAACCATAACGATCAGGGTCAGCCCCAGACGTATTTCAAGCTGAAAATCTTTTTTCTTAACGGCCATACTTATTGATTTTATCGTCAATATTCGAATATGATTGACGCCTGCAGGCGTGAAAATGCGGTCTTATACAGGAAAGAAATTGTCGAGATAAAATGCAATTATTTTATCTCCGAATAAAATGGCGATAAAAGCGGCAATCGCCAGAAACGGCCCGAACGGCACCACCCGGTTTGATCTTAATTTACTGGAAAAGGCCATGATTATAATCGAGACCAGAAGCCCCACCACGGCGCTTCCGAAAAAGACCAGAACGACTTTCTGCCACCCAAGAAAAGCTCCCAGCATGGCCGCCATTTTGATGTCTCCTCCTCCCATACTCTCTTTTTTGAATATCCAGTCGCCCAGAAGAGCAATCAGGTAAAGGACGCCGCCCCCGACAATGAAACCGATTCCCGAAGCCATAATGCCGACACCTCCCGGCACCAGCGACAATCCCAGTCCGACAATCATTGAAGGAATACTGACAACATCGGGGATGATTTGAAAATCGAAATCTATAAAAAAGATTGTGATCAGGACCGAGGTCAGATACGCAAACATATAAAACTGCAGAGTGAATCCGAAAATCCACAGCAGATATGCATAACCGGCGCCGTTCAGCAGTTCCACCAGCGGATAGCGCCACGGAATGCGCGCCCCACAACTGCGGCATTTGCCGCCGAGAATTAAATAGCTCAGAAGCGGAATGTTATCAAAGAATTTAATTTTCTCTTTGCATGACGGGCAGTGTGAACGCCCGGTCGCAAATGGTATCTTGCGGGGGACACGGTATATCAGAACATTTAGAAAAGAGCCGAATACCGCCCCGATTGCAAACACGAATATAAGCGCGGGGACGTTGACCATAAAATATTTATCGGTAATTTCGGACTTTATCTGAGTTCGCAAAACAAGTTCATGATAATGGCGACTGCGGCCGGCGATGCATTCTCTGTCCGCAATACTCTTTTGCCGAGAGTGACCACATGACAGCCCTGTTCTTCCGCATCTTTGATCTCATCAGCCGAGAAGCCCGATTCCGGCCCGATAAATAAACAGGTTTGCTTATCTTCCGGGCTAAATGAAATCGAATCCAGCCCGTTTTTGCCATAGGTCGGATCAAATACAATTCTTCCGGGAATATCCCTGACCATTTTAAGGGCACTTTGAAAATCAACAATCGGTTCGATTACCGGCAGATACGATCGTCGCGTTTGTTTCATCGATGCCGCGGCCACCTTTGACCAGCGGTTAAGCCTGGTTTTGATACGATTGTCATTTTCGATTTTGATCTTCGATTTCTCGGTAAGCATCGGGATAAATCGCGAAACCCCCAATTCGGTACATCGCTGGATAACTTCGTCGAATTTATACCCGGTGGACAGACCCGCCGCCAGCGTAATACGGCACATCGGCTCCCCGAAATTACGAACTTTAGAGACAATTTTACAGCAAAGCTCATTTTTAGATGATTTCTCGATCATGCAGTTATAAGCATTTCCGACCCCATCGACCGCCATAAGCGGATCACCGATTTTCAGCCGCATAACATTGCGGGCGTGATGCGCTTCATCGTCTTTCAAATACAGCCAGTCCTCGACTATATT
>QNAH01000388.1 GCA_003641425.1 Candidatus Zixiibacteriota bacterium | reverse complement strand
CCGGGGCGATCCTTCATATTGCAAATGACGCACTGATGACGCTCTGCGTCTTTCTCGTTGTTGGTAATATCGTTTACAAGGTAAAGGGGTATTCCTTTGAGGACATGAAAGGATTGTTTCGTAAAATGCCTTTCACCATGGGGGCCTTTATAGTTGGAGCACTCTCCATCATCGGGGTCCCTCCAACATGTGGTTTTTTCAGCAAGTGGTATCTTATCTCCGGCGCCATTCAGGCTGGGCATTATGGTTTTATGGTGGCGTTGTTATTCAGCAGCCTGGTGAATGTAATCCTGTTTTTCAGGGTCATTGAGATCGGTTTTTATGAACCTTTTGAGGACCATCATGGTCATGGGTCTCAGCCGGTACCGATTGCCGAGGCGCCACTCACCATGTTGGTTCCGCTCCTGATCGTGGCTGCCGGACTGATCGCAGTCGGCATTTATACAGGTGATATCGTGAACCACGTAATACAATTTGCCATTCCAAAAGGGATCGTTTAGATGGAAACGATTACATCCATAAGACCCTTTCTTGCAGTGCTGGTTTCCCTCTGCGTTGTACCTATTATCATCTCAGCCAGGTCCCCGAATGTCAGGGAGGCATGGACCTTCGTGGCGGCAGCAACAAAATTCCTGATCGTGGCCTCCATGGTGCCCATGGTCTTGAATGGAATTGAGATCGTATATACCGTGGCCGAAGTCCTCCCGGGAGTGGCGATCAAATTCAGGGTGGATGCATTGGGTATGCTGTTTGCCTTAGTCTCTTCTTCCCTCTGGATTGTTACATCCGCATACTCCATCGGCTATATGAGAGGGCTTAAGGAACACAGCCAGACCCGCTATTTCTGCTTTTTTGCCTTAGCCCTTTCAGCCACCATTGGTGTGGCTTTTTCGGCTAATCTCCTGACGTTATATCTCTTTTATGAAATGCTCTCCTTTGCAACGTATCCCTTGGTTACCCACCATCAGGACGAAGAGGCTCGGTCCTCGGGCCGCAAGTACCTGCTCTACATTGTGGGTACTTCCATAGGGTTTGTCTTACCGGCTATGCTGATATCTTACAATCTGGCAGGCACACTTGAATTTGCAAGACAGGGTTTTTTGGCCGGGACCGGCTCAAAGGGCCTTATTGGGTTGCTTCTGATACTCTTGATTTTCGGGTTTGCCAAGGCAGCGATTATGCCGTTTCACTCCTGGCTTCCTGCGGCCATGGTTGCGCCCACGCCTGTCAGTGCATTGCTCCATGCCGTAGCAGTGGTCAAGGTAGGGGTTTTCAGCATTGTCCGCGTATTGACCGGGGTCTTTGGAATCAATCTATTGCTTTCCTTTGATTTCGGACCATTCATAATTTTTGTTGCTTCCGTTACCATTCTTGTGGGCTCATTCATTGCCTTGACTCAGGACAACCTGAAACGTCTTTTGGCCTTTTCAACCATTGCCCAGCTTTCCTATATTGTCTTAGGTATAGGTTTGCTCTCTCCAAAGGGGATGACCGGCGGCATGGTCCATATTGCCATGCATGCCTTTGGAAAGATTACCCTGTTTTTCTGCGCCGGCGCGATCTTTGTGGCTACGGGTAAGAGGAACATCAGCGAGATGGTCGGAATCGGCAGGAGGATGCCCGTGACCATGGCGGCCTTCTTTATAGCCTCACTGAGCATTATCGGGCTTCCCCCTTGCGGCGGCTTTATAAGCAAATGGTATCTTGTCTTAGGTTCCTTAGAGGCGCACCAGATGCCAATTCTTTTTGTCTTGCTCTTAAGCTCGCTCTTGAATGCCGCCTACTTTATGCCGATTGTTTACAAGGCTTTTTTCTGTTCACCGGAAGAGACGATGTTTGAAAAGGGGGTAAAGGAGGCACCGCCCTTTTGTGTGGTGCCCTTAGTAATTACGGCCCTTATTTCCATGGTACTGCTTTTTTACCCTCAGCCCTTTTTCGGGTTAGCTGATATGATGGTGAAGAGCATAACAGGGGGATAGGTTATGACAGAACAAAGAGAAGAAAAGATGGAACTCTCACATGAGCCTGTTCCGGGATACAGGAGGGTTTTTTTTATCGCCATTACCATCGGGGCTTTGTATCTCGGGCTTATCCTTTATAAAACTCTTTTATGAATGCTGGAGGAGGAATTGAAAATGCAGAATGCGGAAAACGGGGATCAAAAAGCAAAAGAATATCTTTTTGACAAACCCAAAAACGTGAAGTTACTCCTCAGGTGCTTCTATGCATCACTCCTGATTCTGCTGATTATAGAATTGTTTGTGCATAAACATCCCCATTTTCCATGGGAAGGGTGGCTGGAGTTTTATGCGGTATATGGGTTTGTGGCCTGTGTGGTCCTTGTTGTGGCGGCAAAATACATCCTGCGGCCCCTTGTAAAGAGAAGAGAGGATTACTATGATTGAACCGGTTCCCCCGGCATTCATATTTATTATCGGTGCACTCCTTGTCCCGTTTTTCAGGGGAAAACTGAAAAGCGCATACCTGCTTTTCTTACCCGTGCTCGGGTTTGTGAACCTGATCAGCATTCCCGAGGGAAACAACTGGGTCGTAGGGTTTCTTGACTATAATCTCGTTCTGGGCAGGGCGGACAGGCTCAGCCTGATCTTCGGGTATATCTTTCACCTCATATCATTTATCGCAATCCTTTACTCCCTCCATGTAAAAGAGGATCTACAGCATGTGGCAGGCCTTGTGTACGCTGGGAGCGCCTTAGGAGTCGTGTTTGCGGGAGATTTTCTTTCTTTCTTTGTGTTCTGGGAGATGCTCACGGTCGCTTCCATTTTTCTTATCTGGGCACGGCGGACAAAGGCATCCCTTGACGCTGGGTACAGGTATCTTCTGGTGCATGCGGCAGGGGGCCTGTGCCTCCTGGCGGGCATTGTCCTTCACGTAAACCAGACGGGTTCTATTGAGTTTGGGTATATGGGCTTGAACGGGTTGGCCTCTTACCTGATATTTTTCGGGTTTGGGCTCAATTGCGCCTGGCCGGTTCTCCATTCCTGGTTGACCGACGCCTATCCCGAGGCAACCATTACCGGGACCATTTTCTTGAGCGCATTTACCACAAAGTGTGCGGTCTACGCCTTAGCCAGGGCCTTTCCGGGAACCGAGGCCCTGATCTGGATAGGTGCCATTATGACAGGATTTCCCATTTTTTATGCT
>QNAH01000387.1 GCA_003641425.1 Candidatus Zixiibacteriota bacterium | reverse complement strand
TCGGCCACCGTCCCCTTTACTTTGACAACATCGCCCTCTTCAAGCTCCTCTAACGCAAACCGCTCCGGCTCCCACCAGACACCGGCAATACGGCCCGAGGCGTCACCGAATTCGAACGAGACAAAGGTGTTGCCGTTATATTCCTTGACATCCTTCCTGCGCACAGCCAGGAAAACAGTCACCGTCTCAAGTAAATTAAAATCTTTAATCATAGCCTTTGTGTTTTTCTCAGGGTTAAGATACGCAGATTTGTATAACTGGTAAAGTAGTTTTTCTTTGTCCTCGGACTATGTTATTTATATATTGGCGGCTGAGATGAAGATTTTAAACCGATATATTCTGCGCGAACATATACCGCCTTTTCTGTTTTCCGTTTTTATTATCACCTTTTTGCTGATTCTGGAGACGATTCCCAAAATAGTCGATATGGTCATTGACAAGGACATCTCCTTTATTATCGTTCTGGAACTGATCTTCCTGAATCTGGCCTGGATGACCGCTCTTTCTGTTCCTATGGGCGTGCTGGTGGCCACCCTGCTGACTTTTGGCCGGATGACCTCCGATTTCGAAATCATCGCCATCAAGACCTCCGGTATCAACCTGATGCGTATTCTGCTCCCGCTTCTCATTGCCGCCGGTGTGCTGACTTTCGGGATGATTCAGTTCAGTGATAAATTATTGCCGGTCCTGAATCACGAGGCCCGTATGCTGTCGGGCGATATCCGGGCCATGCGGCCGACCCTGATATTCAAACCGGGTGTTTTTATTACCGATGTCGAAGGATACATAATCCTGATCGACCATATCGATCATACCACTTCCGAGATCGAGGGAGTCCGTATAACCGAGACCCGAAACCCCGGTCAGCCGCGGATCACGGTGGCCAAATCAGGCCTGATGAAATTTATCGATGGTGGTGAAACTATACAGTTTACCCTCTACGACGGTGAGATCCACATGCTCGATTCAAAAGAGCCGGCCAATTACCGAAAACTCGATTTCAAGGAACATGTCATCAATGTCGGCGGTGTCGGATCGGAATTCAGACGCTCTGAATCATCATTCAAGACCGACCGCGAAATGAATATCGCGGAGATGCAGAAGGTTGTCCAAAATGCGCGAAATGCAATAGTGCCTTTTTATCAGAAAATAGACAAAACGGTGGAAAGTAAACTGGATTTTCTCTTTTCAGACACCCTCGACTACCCGGCTGACACCACCGCTACCGACTCCACCGCCCTGGCCTTCATGCGGGCCGATATAAAGACAATATACCAGAAAATCAAGCGTGACTCCGACCAGATCCACGATCAAAAAATATTGATCAACAAATATAAAATCGAGATATACAAAAAATATTCCATTCCAGCGGCCTCGTTTGCCTTCCTGCTTATCGGGGCGCCGCTGGCAATACTGACGCGCCGGGGCGGAATGGGCATCGCCGTATCGATATCCATCGTTATCTTTACAGTTTTCTGGGGATTTCTGATCGGCGGCGAAGATTTATCCGACCGCGGGATTATATCGCCGTTTATCGCCATGTGGGGAGCAAATATATTGACCGGCGCCGCCGGGTTGTATTTACTTATAAAAGTGATAACCGAGAAACCGCTTTTTTCGTTTTTCAGGAAGTAATATGCTGAAAGTGATCGACCGATATCTCCTGCGCTATTTCATCATGGCCCTGATTACCGTGACCGTCGGTATCGGCATCCTGATAGTAATTATCAATATGATCGAGGAATTGCGGCACTTCATTGACCATCACGTTTCCCTTCTCGACATCCTCACCTATTATGCCTATTTCGCCGGGTGGGTGATCAAGTCTTTCCTGCCGGTCTTTGTCCTGCTGGCGGCGCTGATTTCGATCGGGATACTCGCCCGCCGCAATGAGATCCTGGCCATGAAGGCCAGCGGATTATCGCTCTATCGAATCGCCGCGCCGTTACTGGTTTTCTGCCTTCTGTTGAGTGCCGCCCATATTTACTACAACGAGATCATTTTCCCCGAGGGCAATAAAAGACGGGTCGAGATCAAAGAGTTCACTATAAAAAAACAATCGGAGAAAAAACGTCAAACGACGCATAACATCTACCGGCAGGTTGACAAGAATTTCTTCTATACTATCCAGGCCTATAATATCGCAAAGATGGAAGGCAACGATATCAAACTGTACCGCTCGAAAGAAAATAAATTGACCGAACTGATAACGGCCAAAAAACTCCGCTTTACCGATCAGAACTGGATGTTGTATGACGGCGCGCATCGGATTTTTTCCGACAGCGCCGAGACGTACAATGTTTTCGATTCCATGTCGGCGGCATATATTAAAGAGATGCCGTCGGATTTCGAAGTTCCTCTCGGCAAACCCGAGGATATGGGTTATGCCGAACTGGAACATTATATCAATACCATGAAACGCACCGGCGGACCGTACATCCGGGAACTGGTCGATCTCAGGCTCAAACTTTCATACCCGCTGACATCATTCATCGTTATTTTGATCTGTGTCCCCATCGCCTCGAATCCGCGGCGCGGCGGTATTGCGGTTTCATTCGCCCAGGGAGCCGGAATTGCGCTTTTGTATTTCGTCGCTTTCAAAGTGGTGCAGTCATTCGGTTACAACGAGAAGCTCCCCCCCGACATCGCCGCCTGGCTCATCAACGGCATCTTCTTTCTCATCGGCCTCTTCATAATGTTCCGGACAAGGAAGTAATTTTATTTTATTTTATTCCATCCCCGATACAAAAAAGGCTCCCGCTGAAGCGGGAACCCAAATTGCCGCCCAATTATACTGCTTAATTATGGTTTCTTTTTTTCTATCTTTTCTATTTGATCCTTATCTTGGTCCTTATCCTTGTCCTTATCGTCATCGAGTGAAAAAGTCACCTTATATGTGACCCATACCGCCACCGGTTTGCTTTCCTGCATTGCCGGTTTGTACTCGTTTTTAAAAGCCGCTTCGACAGCCGCGCTGTCAAGCGATATATAGCCCGAAGTTTCCGCGATTTCCGCTTTGACAACCTTTCCCTCTTTGTCGATCAGGGCCTTGATAAAAACATCACCCTCGGTCCCGGCTTTCTTTTCCTTTTCCGGGTAAACCGGCGGCGTGCTCTTTATCATTTCCGGCATTAAATCCACTTTGACAAATTCATCCGGCAAAGGCATCTTA
>QNAH01000386.1 GCA_003641425.1 Candidatus Zixiibacteriota bacterium | reverse complement strand
TTTGAATCGTCCCAGCGGCTTTTTCCCAACCAGGATTTCATAAATCATGATGCCGACCGAATACAGGTCCGAGGCCGGCGAGACATTTGCCGACGACACTTTCTGCTCCGGCGACATATAGGCGATCGTTCCCATAACAATATCGGTACCGGTCACTTCCGAGGCCGGTTTACTGACCAGATGAGCGATTCCGAAATCGGCCACGAGAGCATTGCCGTGCTTATCGATCAGGATGTTGGCCGGTTTGATATCCCGGTGGATAATGCCGTTTTTGTGGGCATAATCCAGACCCTTGAGCACCATCACGATTATGGCCAGTTTCTGCTTTAGATCATATCGGCTGGAGTGAATTACATCCTTGAAGCAGGTTCCATCGACATATTCCATGACGAAATAGTACCGTCCCCCGGTCTCGCCCCTGTCGATGACATGGACGATGTTGGGATGATTGAGCCGGGCGATGGTGGTCGATTCAAGATTAAAACGATTGACGATATCGGGATCGTTGGTCAGATTCGGGAAGAGTATTTTTATTGCCACATTTCTGCCAAGTGAGATCTGACGAGCCTTGTATATTTCGGCAATACCGCCCTGTCCGACTTTCGAGATTATCTCGTAGTCCCTGATTTCCGGTAAAATTTCGTTTTTTGTTTTTTGCTGCATACCCGTACAAAAAAATAATGAGGGAGCCCTTTAATAAGAGCTTTCCTCATTATAATCGGCATAGAGGCAGTAAGAATTTATTTAAGAAGCATCATTTTTCTGGTAATCGTCTCTGCTCCGGCGGTCAGGCGGTAAAAGTAAATCCCGCTGGGTTCCAGGGAGGCATCCCATAATAGCTCATGATTGCCGGCCGGATAATCTTCATCGGCCAGGACTTCGACTACCTGACCCAGGACATTGAAAACTTCCAGTTTTACATGAGCGCCAAAAGGAAGGCTGAAGGCTATAGATGTGTTCGGGTTGAAGGGATTGGGGTAATTCTGATCCAGAGAAAAGATATCGGGCAAAATATTGCCGATATTGTCATCGACAGACGTCCCGCGGTCGATTGACACGACTCCGGGGGTGAAACCGGGGGCCAGAGGTGAAATCCCGCTTTGATCGGCGGCCTCTACCCTGCGCCATTTGTGAAAGACAGTATTGAACTGCTCAAATTGAATGTCTTCGTTCAGAGAATCGATAATAATCATCATCGACGGGGCATCGACATCCACGGTAAAGTAAATCGAGGCGATTTCACCGGATTCGGCCTGAATCTCAGGCAAAGGACTGACCACCGAAGGGATATATGAGATATCCAGATGGTCACCGTTGACCGAGTAATAACCCTGCATCGAGGCATCCTTGATGGAATTACCGAAATCGACATAGTTGCATGTCAGGTAGCGGCTGTCGAATTTTAAGGGCACACGCAGGGAGGTCAAACCGATATCGCTGTCGGCCAATGATACTTTCAAAATAAACGATTCGCCCGGCGCAACGACCTTGTTTTCGAGGAAAACTCTGCCGCTATATGCTTGAGGTGCGGCCGAAACGGAGGCAAATACGCAAAGAAGTGTCACAAATGTGAAGATTGTTAGCTTTTTTTTCATGGATATCTCCCTTCATGGGGGATTTTTCAGCCCCCATGTCATTAAAATTCAACCTGATAGATATGATATAATTTCCTGTCAATTTCTATAAGCGCAAAGCTGATGCCATTATTTGAAGATGTTGTATCACCATGCTGTGCAAAAAATGAACAGGGGGATGTCTCTGACATTTTATAAGACCGGGATATGACAGGAAACCGGTAATAAAACATATCCAAAAGAGCTTGATTATCCTGAGATCATGTCTTAATATGGCTAATTAAACGGGATAGATATAACCGGAATCGAGGAGACTCAACAAATGGCCAAAATAGCAATTGTCGGCTGCAAGAGAATTCAGGATCAGCTTTGTATATCGTGCGCCAAATGCCTTAAAGCAATCAGCAAGCGAGAAGGCGAATTCGCGCGTTATAAAGATGATGATAAAATCGATTTGGTGGCGCTTGGCGATTGCGGCGACTGCCCGGGATTGATAATGCCCAAGGTCACGCTTATGAATGAAATCACCAATATGCTCGAGCGCGATTATGACATCATTCACCTGGGTACCTGTATTGTCAAGGCCAAAAAGACCGGCAAATGCCCGCTTGATTTTGACCAGGTGACGGCGTTGATAAAAGAAAATTTTGATAAAGAAGTCATTGTCGGAACACACAATTACTAAATTCGTTATAACTCTAATATGATTGAACGTGACGGATATCGATTTAATGATATTCTGATGAATGGATTTATATTTGAGGAGTACTTATGCAACCGCTGGAAATAAAAAAAGATATCTACTGGATCGGCGCCATCGACTGGAATCTCAGGGACTTTCATGGTTATTCGACCGAAAAAGGTTCTACCTATAATGCTTACCTGATAATGGGTGAAAAGACGGTCCTGTTCGATACGGTCAAGGCCGAATTTGCCGATGAATTTATAATTAATCTGCGAACGCTTCTGGACGGTAAAAAGCTCGATTATATCGTGAGCAATCATGCCGAGATGGATCACACCGGGGCGCTTTCGAAAGTCATGGAGGTATTCCGCCCGGAGAAGCTGGTCTGCACGAAAGCGTGTCAGGATGCCCTGAATAAACATTATCATAATAATGATTGGCCGTTCGAGTTGATAAAAGAAGGCGACGAACTCGATCTGGGTAACCGGACGGTGCAGTTTTTCGGTTCGGCCATGATCCACTGGCCGGAGAGTATGGTATCTTTTATCAAAGAGGACAGGTTACTGATCTCCAACGACATTTTCGGTCAGCACTGGGCGACGACCGAGCGGTTTGACGACGAAGTCGATCAGGGTGAGTTGGGCCGGCAGTCGGCCAAGTATTACGCCAATATCTTCTACCCCACTTCGCCGGCGATGAAAAAGTTCCTGGAGAAGCTCGAGGTCAAAAATCTGGAATTCGACATGATTGCTCCTGATCACGGCCTTATCTGGAGAAAAGATCTGGCCGGTATCCTACAGAAGTACAAATCATGGTCGGGCTGGGGCAGCAAAAAGAAAGCGGTCGTGGTTTACGATACGATGTGGGGAAGCACATCGAAAATGGCGCAGGCTATTGTGAATGGTCTAGCGGGCGACGGC
>QNAH01000385.1 GCA_003641425.1 Candidatus Zixiibacteriota bacterium | reverse complement strand
ATCGAATTCGCCCGAGCCGGTGCTCTGACCGGCGGAGCCAACGCCAACCGCGATTATCTGGCCGATAAAGTCCGTATAGACAACAGACTCAAAAAAGAAGAAACCGATATTCTTTTCGATGCCCAGACATCGGGCGGTCTATTAATCGCGATTGATAATAACATTGTCGAAAAATTCACAGCCGATGCTGAAAAATCCGGGATAGAACTCAATATGATCGGCCGGGTATTCGAAAAAACCAACCGCTCCATTAACGTCATTTAAAATCTTACATCTTGCCAATCGCTTTTTGATTGTTATCTTCTATGGTTGATGACATCAGCGACACCACAAAATAAGAGTCACCGGAAAATATTATGGCTGTTGATAACGGTTATCAGTATTACCGCCATATATATTTATTTTATCGATCTCGATGCCGATCCGCCGATGTATTTCGACGGGCAGAGCCAGTCGCTTTCGACCGATCCGCATCATTATTCATATTTCGCCCGAAATAAAATTCTATTCGGTCAGGGAGAGCTGTTCGACACTTCCCGGTGGCGGGTGTTCGAAGTGACCCTGATATCCGGCATCAGCTATATTCTGTTCTCGGTCTTCGGTATCAGCATGCCGGTTGCCAATATCCCCGGTCCGCTGTCCATCATGATCGCCATCGCATTATTTATTTTGGCCCTGCGTCGATCTCTTAAACTTGAAGCGGCCGCGCTGGTTTTGATTTTGCTTTTATTCAATAAAGTCCTGCATGTTTACGGGCGGCTTCCATACGCCGAAAACGGCATGATACTTATCATGGCAATGCTTTTTTATATTTTCATGCATCACCGCCATAAGTTATTGGGGAAAATCATAATCGGCATAATGGCCGCCCTGGCGGCGATGGCCGGGAAAATATTCGGAATCATTATCATTGTCCCGGTCATAACTGCTTTCTGGCTGGAAAACAAGCCGGACCGGATAAAAAATATATTTATCTTAACGGCATCATCGATAATATTCGGGGCCGCGTGGATTTTAATTTTCTATGGCGGCGATTTCGGAGCATTTTATGAATATTACCATTCACAGACACTCGGATTGTACGGTTTCCCCGAGGCCTTCAAATCACCGCTTGTGCTTATTGAGAAGCTGGTAAATTTCGGTAATGATTCCCGTTTCTATTTTCATTCACCGGTTCTTGGACTGGCCGCCTTTGTAGCCCTGCTTGCGGCCTTTTCTATTGTATCCAAAAAAAATATTAAAGAAAATATACCGCTTATTTTTCTGATCACGTGGTTTGTTGCCGGGATTCTGTTTTTTATGTGCGGAAATTACCGTCCCCTGAGATATGTTTACATGCTTTATCTTCCGATGGCCGGGATGACCGGCCTGGTGCTGTCATCATCGTTTCACGATAATGCCGCGATTTTGTCATGGAAAGGCTATATAAAATATATCCTGATTTTCCTTTTATTCTGGATTGTGATCGAACAGATTGTCTTCAATATTTTTTATATCGGCTATTACACTACCAAAGCGGTTCCGGTGACATGGTTTTCGTTCTCGCCCGCCGTCCTGATAGCCTATCTTGAATACCGATTTAATTTCCTTCGGGTACTGAAAAGCCGCCTGCTTCAGAAAGCGCTCGTCTGTACAATTATTGTTCTAACATTTGTCAACTTTGCCCTGCCGTATTATGACTGGCAGGGGCAGAAATCATTCAATATCCGTGAGGCAAGCCGGGATCTGGGGCAGATTCTTGCAGATGATGCCGTTATCTGCGGCCCTATCGCCCCGACTCTTCTGCTCGAAAATAATCTCAAAGGCGATATCTATGCGGTCGGGGTGACCGATAACGATCCGCGTTTCTTTTTCAAAAATCCTGTCACTCATTTTGTAATCGATGCCATGGCTTCGGGATTTATCATTGAAAAATACGAAGAACTGACACCGGCGGTCGAAATCGCCGATTACTATATTCGCGATGCCAAAATCCTTGTGGTCGATGTAAGCCATTATACCGGCAACAAACAGGCCGCCTTCTATCAGCCGACCGACTACGAAATTGCCCGCGGTTTTATGAAACAGCAGGTATACGACAGTGCCCTGTACTATATGGAAAGCTTTATAAAAAAATACCCCGACAATAAGTCAGCCCTGAGAATTCTTGGTGATCTGTACCCGCTCAACGGAAAACCCGATGAAGCCATGCGGTATTTGATTCGAGCGGATTCTCTATACCCGACCGATTTTATCGTGAAACTTTCCCTCGCCGTTTATTACCAGAAAAGATATGTGGTATCCGGTGATGACCGGTTCCGTCATATGGCCCGGAAAACTTATGATGAAGTAGTGGAAATAAATCCTTATCAGGCTGATGAAGTCTCCGGGATCTCCCGGCGTATCGCCGGTATACGTTGATAATCAGCTTCTTACAATATTTTAATATTTGCGATACAATTTTTCAACATCCGAATTAAACTTTCCATATCATTGTTTGTAATAATTTATAGGAATAAATGATTGGTGCATTAAGGAATAGTCGTTTTTATAAATTGTTAATGAGACTGATGCATGTAATGATGTTTTTTGTTGACAACATTTTTAGAAATGACGTATTCTATTATAGAGGTCATCACCATGGAAATTGCATTATTTTATTCAAAAGAGAATTCTGACCACCTAAAAGCGGCCAATTTGGTCAAAAAGGCGGTTAAGAATCTTGGAATCTCTGCCACGATTACCGAACGCGATGTCCAGATGCCCGATCCCCAAATAATTGTCGATGGTTTCGATTTCCGGACATTATTGGAAAAGCCAAGGAGCGGCAGCGGAACCAAACTTTCTTATGATTCCGTCTTGAAAGCTCTCGAGAGCACTGCCTGGTAGAATTCTTTAGACCGCATATTATTATCAACCGGCAATAGGAAGGGAGCTATAATAGCAGTCGCAGGGGTACGCCCGCTTCCGTCTCATGTCCCCCTGTGAACGCCGGGATAGCCTTTTGTACCGGCCGGTACGGTTCAAATCCTTCTTAAGACTTTCCTGTATCTTCAAGCTGTTGTCATTCAATTGCTTATATTCATCGGCATTTTTGGCACAGAGTTTGTTTGTAAGATTAGTATGCCAGTTTAACCTTCAGTATGAAAGAGGAGCCAGGATGCTAAAAAAATTGATACTCATTATTATGGTCGTGGGGCT
>QNAH01000384.1 GCA_003641425.1 Candidatus Zixiibacteriota bacterium | reverse complement strand
CGCATCTCCTCCGCCTGCTACAGCGATCACCTCGTCTTTGAAAAAGGCTCCATCACAGATTGCACAGTATGAAACACCGCGTCCGCTGAACTCTTCTTCACCCGGCACCTTGAGTTTAGTGGGTGAACCGCCGGTCGAGATAATAACGGCCTTGGCACGATATAAATCGCCCGATGCACAGGCAACCATGCGATCATCTCCATCGGTGTAAATCTCCGTAACCTCATCGGAGACAACCTCAAGACCGAACCGCTTGGCATGTTCGGTCATTTTCATCGATAATTCCGGCCCGGAAATAAGATCAAATCCGGGGTAATCTTCGACCTCATGAGTATTGGCAATCTGCCCGCCGGGCATGTATTTTTCGATCATTACGGTCTTACGGTTGGCTCTGGCGCCGTATAATCCGGCGGTAAGACCGCCCGGGCCACCCCCGACAATGACAATTTCATAATTCTTTTCAGCCATGGATTACCTCATATATTCATTTAAAGCATTTTCAAATTTAGTCAGTTCGACATCAAAAATTTGAGTCAACAAACTGTTATCAGTTATATTGCCGGCCTCGAGCATCAATAATTGATCCCGCGTAATCGGCGCCGGCTTCATTATTTTTTCCAGTATGGCGGCATTCGCTTTCATCAGCCACAGGGGCAAATATAATCGTCCTCGCTTCTTATTCAAAACTCTTTTTAGAGTTGAAATAATTTTGCGATATTCAAGCGCCTCCGGTCCGCCGATCTCGATTGTCTTATTTACCGACTGCCGATTACCCGGAACCTCCGCCATAACCGCTATAAGATCTCTGATAAAAACCGGTTGCAGTTTATATTTTCCATCGCCTATTACGGGCACCAGCGGAAGGCGTTTAATCATTTTAACCAGCATACTGATAAAGCCGTCGCCTTCTCCATAAATAACCGAGGGGCGAAATATCGTATAATCGATTCCGGATTCCCTGACGGCTTTTTCGGTCTGCCATTTGGTTCGATGATATTTTGAGGCCGCATCGCTCGAGGCTCCGGCCGCCGAGAGATAGATTAATCTCTTCACCCCTTTTTGCTTGCAGGCGGCGATAACATTTTGTGTCCCCGCTACGACGGTTTTCTCAAAAGTGAGACGACGGGTTTCGGCGATTATCCCTACCAGATGATAAACGACATCAATATGCTTGAAAGCTTTTGAGAGCGAGTCGGAGTTATGGACATTGGCTTCAACCACTTCCGCCGATGATCCGACAGCAATCTGCGGACGTCTCTTGTACGATAACAACCGCAAATCGTGCCCTCGTCCGGCAAGTTCTTTGACAAGATGCCGTCCGACAAAACCCGATGCACCGGTAACCGCGATTTTCAATAATCGACACCCTTCTGGGCCAGGATGCCCTTTTGATAAGGATGTTTGACTTCTTTCATCTCCGTCACCAAATCAGCCTGCTCGATCAACCAGTTTTTCGCACCCCGCCCGGTGATCACCAGGTGAAGTTTTTGCGGCTTTTGAGATACCAGTTCCTTGAGTTCATCGAAAGAGATCAGACCCAGTGTCAGGGCCACATTTAACTCATCAAGAATTACCAGGTCATATTTGCCCGAAGTCATCTTCTCCAGCGCCAGATCATAAGCTTTCTTTGCGGCCTCACGATGCTGCTCCATCGGCTTGTCATCATCTATTATGCCGACAAAGCCTTCACCCATAATGTCCAACTCCACGTTGGGAGCCAGTTTTTTAATTCCATCCATTTCGCCGTATTTCCAGCTTCCCTTTATGAACTGGATGACGGCCACTTTCCAGCCATAGCCGACTGCACGTATCGTCATACCGAGCGCCGCAGTTGTCTTGCCTTTACCATCGCCGGTATATACAATCAACAGTCCTTTTGACTTCCCATCATTTTCCGGCATGCTAACTTGCCCTTATTTTTCTAAATATTCTATCATTCCTCTTATTCAATCATATCCGCAAGAATTTCAACAGGATGAACCACCTTAAAGTTCCCGCCGACTTCGGCCCTGATTTTCATCTGACACGCGGGGCAGGAGGTCATAATATAATCGGCAACAATATTTTCATAATCTTTCTTCTTTTTTGCAAACATCTGTTTGGCTTTCTGAAAATGAATAAAACCGTACGAACCGGCCTGAGCACAACACCGGTCGGCATGGACCGGATGTTTGATCTCGATATTCTCGAAACGGGCCAGCAATTTTTCGGGTTCTTTATGTAATCCGGCCGCACGCAGGTGGCACGGATTATGGTAGGTTACGATATATTTTTTACGCAAGTCAAAAAATCCCGGATCAGTCACGAGCGTGTTGATATATTGACTTATATCATAACACCTCACCGACAGCTCTTCGGCTTTCCTTTTATACTCGTCTCCGTCGTCAAACAGCCGCTCGTATTCTTTTAATCGCAGAAGGCAGGAGGCGCATCCGGTGATGACAGACTTGAACTTTAAAAGACAATCGATATTGAATCGCGCTTTTTCAATAAGCTTGTCGCGATGCCCGTAGACCTCGTACGGCAATCCGCAGCATTTCTGCTCGGGGATCGAAACCCTGACACCGAGGCGGTCAAACACTTTGAATACCGCCTCGCCGACACTCGAAACCAGAAGATTGTCGGCACAGCCATGGAAAAAAGCGACTTCCCCCGCTCCGGCCAGCCGGTCGGCAAATCGTTCCTGAAGTGTTCGGGCGGCAATCGGCGGGAACTGCGTACTGTCGTCCAAACCGAATAAAGAACCTCCGATCAATCTAATTGCCGATTTGCCTAAATCTGAATTTAAAAGCGGTTCGGCAAGACGCCCCATCCTCAGCGACAGGTTCAGCATCGATTCATTATCGGCAAAAGCCGCGGCCATTTTGGAGAGTATCGATGGCCGTTGCGAGCGATAATTTATTATTTCCGAAGCAATATCGACTCCGGCCGGACAGACATCAGCGCAGTTTTTGCAATTGAGGCAGAACTGCAGATACTCATTTATTAGCTTTTGGGATGCACCTGACTGATTTATAATTCTCAGCCAGCCACGCGGCGAAAAATCTTCCCGCCTGAAAAGATCATAGGCCGGACAATATCCATTACATTTGCCGCAGGCCGCGCAGAACGATTTGATTTTTTCATAATCGATCTTATCGGTAAAAGGAGCCGTGCTCAGAATTGAGTCGGGTGAAAGAACAT
>QNAH01000383.1 GCA_003641425.1 Candidatus Zixiibacteriota bacterium | reverse complement strand
TTGCAAATAATCATGCCAAAACTCGATTCTCCGTAATCTAAGAAAAAACTCTCGAGGAAATCCCACAATTGTTATAAAAACAAAGGACAGTCCCGAAAAACTGCCCTTTGTCATCAGTCTGACAAAAAAACGCCCGATCGGGCGTTTTTTTATATTTATATTTTTTTACTTATTGAAGATCAAATCGTTTCAGGTACCATTTTTTGTGTTTCTTTACAAGAGTTATCTCGACCGGCCGCCCGGGATCGGTGCTGTCGGCCATGATACTGCAATGTATGGAAGCCTTGTCTTTTGTATAGAAGAACTCTTTTCTTCCGAAGGCAAAAAAGGCGGTATCATTCTTATAGACATCTTCAAGGATTCTTGTCGAGTGATAGCCCATCTTATAGGCATCGGCGATAATCATCGAGTCGATCAGGGCGGCGTTTCTGTCACTGACCGCCCTGGTGAAATCACTCAGGAAAGCCTTTATTACCGGGATTTCATCACGCGGCGGGGCTTCCTCGCCGCATCCGGAATAAAGGACAAAGGCCAGCAGGATGATTGCCAATATACTGTACTGCAATTTTTTCATAATCAATAATCCACCAGTTGAAAGATGTATGTGTCGGATTCGCGTTCAATGATGCCGTTTTGCTCGAGCTTTTCGGTCAAGCCTTTGACGATGAGTGACCAGAACCAATATCTGGCTCCTTTACCCGTTTTATCCCTTGAATCAAAACCAAGGATTTGATCGAAATCAGCCTTCAGGGTACTTAAAAACGGAGCGGTTCGCTGTCCCAGGACATCAAGAGGTATGGCGCATATACTTTCACCATATGAATAGTAGGTTGGGTATTTATCCCGGCCAAGCAGGATATTTACGGGTAAAAATCCGCTATTTTTGTATTCCGGGGTACATTCGACATAGGAATCGGCGAAACCTGAAACCGCCCGCCCGCCGGCTTGATCAATACTGCGGAAATAAAATATATGCGGGATAAGTGAGGAATCTCCAACGACCAAATACATGAAATCGTCAACCATGACATTGCACAATCCCAGGGTAACATAGCCGGAAAAGGGTTTGCCGTCGTTAACAAAGGCGTAACCCGCCTTCTGCCACAGAAATAAGGAAGTTATTGCGGGATGAAGGTGATGCAATACGGAACCGCCATCAAGCAGGTCATTGGGATCAGCCGTGAGTTTCCCCTGTTTGACCATCGCGTTGATCGTACTTTTATAGGCCGGGATATTCGCTGTTATAATGTCATAAAGTTTGTCGATGGCCGATGAGGCCAGTTGCTGAAAAGGTTCGATTTTATCGGAGTCAATGATGCTGATATCGGTTATGTACCGGTTTCCTTCATGCCTGATATATTCAGGAAGCATGAGAGATTTGATGGTCTGCATGACGAAGGCCGGATCAGTATTACACATCTCGGCGATTTCCTCGACGCTTTTCCCTCTGTACAGCAGAAGCAGAAGAAGGCGATTGAAGAGATTATCGAAATCGTCGGACTGCTCCACAAAAAGCGGGACTTGAATACCGTTATTGACTATTTCCCTGATCGATTCGGGAACAGCGGTTGTAATCGGTATCTGCCCGGTGTAAAAGGCCTGTGATTCCGTTGGGGTATCGAGGGTATCGACGACATCATACAGGGTAACATTGACGGACCCGGTTCCGAAACCACCGGGGATTTCGATCGGGATGACCAGGCTGGTATCCGACTGCGGCTCTATAATGAATTTCTTTATGGAATGCCGGCTGGTTACCTGTGAAATACCGCTGTAAGAAATATTTGTCTCAGCCAGGACAAATCGATAATATAAATTATGGCTGACAAGTTTCACTGTTACATTCTGCGGTCCCCATTTCATACCGGATACCTTCATTTCGCCTATTTCATACTGTGAAGCATAAAGCCCTGTCGCCAGGACAAGGATTATCAGGAAGGTAAAGGAAATACATCTTTGACTCTTCATAGGGCATTGTCCTCCTCAAATTTTTGAGCCTTTCCGGCCAGTTGTCCGCAGGCGGCCGATATATCAATCCCACGGCTCTTTCGAACCGTCACCGCCGGGGCGATTGGATACAGGGATCTCCCGAATTCATCGACTTCTTCATCAGTGGGACGCCTGTACGGGAGATTATCTATGGGATTATATGCAAGAATATTGATTTTGCAAGGAATTCCTTCTACAAGTTTTGCCAGCATCTCGGCATCGCGCCGGGAATCATTGAAATCCTTAAAAAGAATATATTCAAAGGTAATTCGTTTTTTTCGCTGCCGGGCGAAATACACGGCCGCCTCCATCAGCTTTTTAAGGTCGTATTTACGGGCGACCGGTATGATCTTCCGCCGTTTTTCATCGTCGGCGGCATGCAATGAGATCGCAAGATTCACTTTCAGATCCGAGTCAGCCAGGGCGTGGATTTGCGGCGTGATACCAACTGTCGAGACGGTGATTTTTTTGGCGGAGACTGACAGTCCCAGTTCCGAAGAGATTATTTCAATCGATTTAACGAGATTGGAATAATTTAGAAGCGGTTCCCCCATTCCCATAAAGACGATGTTACGGAAGGCGTCTTCACCATACCGCTGTCGCAAAAAGAGCAGTTGGCCGACGATTTCACCCGTAGTAAGATCCCGATCGTAACCCATCAATCCAGTGGCACAAAAGACACACTTTAGCGGGCAGCCGACCTGACTGGATATACACACTGTCCGCTTGCCTCCCTCGGGAATAAGAACCGATTCGATTAGTTTGTTATCAACAAGGCGAAAAAGGAATTTTTCGGTGCCATCGGCGGAAGAGGCGATCTCGGCGGCGTCAATTCCCACAAAAAAATATCGCTCGGCCAGTTTTTTCCTCAATTTCTGAGAGAGATCCGTCATCTGTTCAAAGTCACTAACTTGCAGATTGTACAACCATTTGAACAGTTGACGGCCCTTATACTCTTTTTCCCCCAGCTCGAGCATAAGGTCCTCCAGTTCCGGAAGAGTGGCGCCGAGTAAGTTTGTCTTTTCCATAGCTCTTAATTTAATTTCGAAAAGCAAATTTACAAGATATTTCATTTAATACATTTAAGATACGCAAAAAAAATGGCAGAATAACTGCCATTTTTTTGAAATCCGACGCTGTTTTATTCAGCTTTTTTCGTCAAGCTTTTTGGCGAGCTCGTCGACTTTCTTGTTTAGC
>QNAH01000382.1 GCA_003641425.1 Candidatus Zixiibacteriota bacterium | reverse complement strand
TCGGGGTGTGGCGCAGTCTGGCAGCGCACTTGCTTTGGGAGCAAGGAGTCGGAGGTTCAAATCCTCTCACCCCGATTATTTTATTTTTATTCGTCGGTGGTTTGCTTCTTCCGGTTCGGTATCCTGGATGTCACGGAAGCCTCATCACTTCGCTAGTTCTCCAATCCCCGGTCAATCTGTAAATTCATAAATAATGGACTATAATTGTCCAATAATTCATTATGTAACGTATTAGTTTTCGTATCTGTTACTATTCATCTGTAAAAAGGGGGCGGGAAATGTCAAAAAATGTCTGGATATCGCTTTTAATCCGATTGATGTTTGGTTTGATCTTTTTTGTATTTGGTCTTGAAAAACTTATTGCCCTGACGAATACTATCGAGGCGACGGGCGGGATGTTTGACGACACCTGGATGCCGCGGGCAATAATCGGCGCCTTTCTTTACATCCTTCCATTTATCGAGATAACGCTGGGTCTTTCATTTCTGGTCGGATATAAATACCGTATGATGCTGGTAATAACCGGGATTTTGCTGGCAATTTTAACTTTTGGGCTGGCGGTCCGCGGCGATTATGAAATGGTAAGCCGTAACCTGGTATATTTCTTTATTCTATTGATCGGGTTATGGCACAGTGACGAAAATCGTTATTGCCTCGGGGCGCCCTCGATTAAAGATTAATGTAAATAATGTATTTGGATCAGGCCGGGTATTTGCCGGTGATATAATCGGTCAGGAATCGATTTTCTATTTTGAGATTATGCACCTGGGCCTTGACGATATCGCCGATGGAAACCACGCCGACCACCTTTTTATCATCGAGTACCGGCAGGTGGCGGAAGCGGTTGTTGGTCATATAGGCCATCGCAGTTTCGACTTCATCATCCGGGACGCCGATAATAAGTTTTTCGGTCATGTAGTCTTTGACTTTGCCGACGAATTTTTTGTCGCCCATTCGGCAGATTTTCCAGAAAACATCGCGATCGGTGATAATTCCCACCAGTTGATCGCCTTTCATGACCAGCAGTGAGCCGATCTTTTTTTCGGTCAGGCATTCGATTGCCACGGCGATACTCTCGTCGGGAGCAATTGACTCGAAACCAGAGCCTTTTGAATTAAGAATATCACGGATTTTCATGCCGCCTCCATACATCTGTCAATTATAGCAGTTATGATTATTAATAAAATTATACGTTAGAAAGGGAAAATGTATTGATTTGGTCCGGTATGCTGACGGGCAGGATTACAGGATAGTCGACCATAATTGATCGGATCAGGAAAATTCGAATTTCAGCAGGGAATAGACCAGGTCATCGTAAAGGTCACCGTTATAGTAGTGATGCTGGCGGAGGGTCCCGTCGAGTTTGAAGTCGAGTGTCTCGAGCAATTTAATCGAGGCTTTGTTGAAGGACGCGGTCTGGGCGTATACTTTGTTCAGGTTCAACTGGTTGAAGAGATATTTCAGGAGCAGTTGGAGTCCTTCCTTGGCGTATCCCTGCCGCTGTTCTTCCGGGGCGACGATATAGCTCAGTTCTGCGGCCCGGTTGAGCATATTGAGGTGGAAATAACCCAGTTTTCCCACCGGCTGATCATCTTCAATGCGGATGATAAGGAAATCGCCGCGGTCGGCGGCGGGTTCTTTTCTTCTCCGATTTTCGGCGGCCTCGTCGGGGGTGGTCAGGATGGCCTGGTGGCATGTTTGTGACTGGGGGTCGGAAGCCAGAAACCACTGATAGGTAATTTTGTAGTCGGCCGGTTCGGCGGGCCGAAGGTAAATGTTTTTTCCGATCAGTGACGGGATAGTGGGAATTTGATTAGGATCGATTTTTTTCTTCATGGTATTACCGTATTTAATGGCACAGGTTTTGTTAATTAAATATTTTTTATACGTTTAATGTCAAGATAATTATTGCGGATATTCGGGTTATTGAAATTGTGTTTTTACTTGCATCGAGGTTATTAAACAGTTAGTCTGGGCATGTTCCTGCTGAGAGAGAAATGAGGAATTTTTTAACATATCACTTGCCGGCCATACTTTACGGCGCCCTCATAATAGTGCTGTCATCGCTTCCCGGGCTGGGTGTTCCGAATATTAAAATATTTCAAATGGATAAATTACTGCATTTTTGTGAATACGCGGTATTTGCGATGTTGATCTACCGATCCTTTTCACATATCTCGGATTCATTCCGGGGCAGGCTGATGCTGTTTCTTTCCATGTTTTTTGTCGTTTTATTTGCGGGATTTGATGAATTCTACCAGAGTTATATTCCGGGGCGTCAGAGCGATCCCTATGATTTGCTTTTCGATGTGCTGGGTGCTTTTATAATAATAACATATCTTTTTCTACGGAAAAAAACAGATTCCAGGAGAAGTGTTGCCGAGTAGCATCATTTATGCATGTTTTTGCATATCTGTATGGTATTAAATAGCTTGACAAACATGGCTTAAAACATATTTTTTATACTGTAATAACTTAGTGTTGTTTTACTTGCTTGAACTTACAATGTGTCCCGGTATTCAGTTTGCTGATATTGATGTCATATAAGGTGACTAATACCGTTAATTTATGCGTAGCAATGGATTTTCGGTACGGTGAGGTACCGGAATCCTGTTCTTGAATATATAATAGACTGAACAGGCAAATGTTCTTGAACGTCAGAAAATTGAGAAAAATCAAAATAATTTTAATCGAAACAAGATAGGAGTAGGGAGATGAGACGAAATTGGCTTCTAATGGCTCTGGTCTGTCTGGTTGTTCTGGTTTACGGTCAGGCCAATGCCACCAGCATTAGCGCCAAGGTTTCTCCTGAGATCGGGACCGATACGGTTCTGATAGGAGAGCCGTTTACGGTGGATTTGTATTTTGAAAATGATTATGGCGAATTAGGGGCCGTAAGTATCCCGACTTATTTTTACAGTCCGGATGGTTCCATCGAGAATGTCACACACTACAAGGCTGATCATGACGTGGTCAAAGTAATATATGACTGGCGCCTTGGTGATACCTTAAGGGACAGTTCGATATCGATGACATCGGATTGGAACAGTCTCTGGCTGTTGATAAACCAGTGGTTTGGTTTCAGCTGGGATGGTATCCTCCCCGATACCTCCAATTTCACCGGTGCGGCTGTATTTGGCTGGATGCCGACCACGCAACCGATGAATTATGTTGATTTCACGTTGTTGA
>QNAH01000381.1 GCA_003641425.1 Candidatus Zixiibacteriota bacterium | reverse complement strand
GAAGCCGCCCCTCGAAAAATTGTTGATTGAATTCATCGAACATCCGGTACAGCCAGGAAACCGGCGGCAATGAAATAATATTGTCCTGGTCCGGCAGTGTTTCTTCTCTGATCGGCATAATCGGCCGCGTTTGGACCATAACCGGCTGGAACAGGTCAAAGTTGACTTCCGCCAATGCCTTCATCTGCTTTTTAGATATCGCCATAATTGCACACTAAAATACGCTATCAGTCGTTTTAAGGGAATAGAAATTTTGAAAATGTGAGTTGAATTTTATTTTTGTCCAATAAAAATAAAATCAAGATCATGCAGGTTTCGTACACTTTCGCAAACTGCGTCTCCAAAAACCGTCCGATCCGGGGCGGCATTGCCCTCGATTGTCCGGATCACTTCCTTATCGCCATCTATTACAAAACCGGTATGGTTCCATCCGTTTTGTGAACGCTGCAAAAATATTGATCCGGGCGGTATCCGAGGACTGTATTCAATCTCCGATCCGGCAACAAACAGCCCGTTTCTTTTGGCGTCGGAAGCCATTCTATTGCAGGAATATACTGTTCCGACGGGGGATTTTGTCCCAAGAGTCCGGCAGGCTTGAGCAACAATAAACGATACAAAACCGGCACACCAACGCCGGTCGAGCCCATCGATACCGCCCATATACAGCCTGACCCAGGGACCGCGGTTTTGACCGCCGATCTCGCGCGGGCGCTGTTCAAGATGCCGGTACGCATAGGCCATAATCGTCTTTCCCGGGATACTGTTTTCAGGCCGAATGAGTTTCAGCGCCCGCCGGACCGGATCTGTTAGAATTGCATGAGTAAGCAATCCCACAATCCCATCTGTTTTTAGATTGTTCCGTGATTGAAACAGGCGGACGGCATATTTAGTCACAGGGCCGAAAATGCCGTCAATTTTAACGGCGATATCATGTAAACACAGCCATTCCTGGATAAGCCTGGTATTGATGACATTGCCGAATTTCTTACCTGTGGAATCCATACATAGTCCTAATTGTTTATAGCAGGCCTCTATATATGGGGGTAATTCGCGATCATCACCAAAGTACTATCAAAAATGGATCGATGCGGGGTGAAATAAGTACATAAAAAAATGGAGCCGAGGGGGATCGAACCCCTGACCTCTTGACTGCCAGTCAAGCGTTCTCCCAACTGAACTACGGCCCCATTATCGGGTCATTTAATATATTTCACAGTGAATAGATGTCAAGCTTTAAATTAATCGATTTTTTCGGCTTTTTCCGTGTGATGAAGCACTTTCCGATCAATTGACTCATCGATTTCGATCATCCTCCCGGCCGCGGTCTGCCGGAATTTAAGAGCATCGAGGTCGGTCAGCTTATGGGTGACCTTGCGGATTCTTTCAGCGGCATGTTTGATGGCGCTTATTTTCTCGCTGATATCCGGATCAAGCTGGCGCTTTTTTCTGAGGAGCATTTCAATATTGGCCGTGATCGCCATCAGGGGGTTATTTATCTCATGGCTCAGTGTCGCTGCCGTTTCGGAAACTATATTGAGTGTCTCGCGATGATCAATGGCAGATTCGAACTGCCTGCGCCGCAGAACCAGCTTTTTTATAAGAGATTCCGTCTGTTCCGACTTTGCCTGTGCATGGTCGGCAACGGAGCAGTCTATACGAGTTACCACGACAGGCAAATGTCTCTCGGAAGCACCGGTCATGATCTCACGAAAACGATCGGAATCATTGGCAATAGAATTGTCTATCATCATTAATTCAAACTCGTATTTATCCAATAGAGCGGTCATTGCTTTAGGGTCGGCGGTAAAGAAATAATCCGTGCCGGTATCGCGGGCACGAAATTCACAATCGCCGCGTTGACCGATTTGATTTTCTTTGAAAATCAGGATTTTACGCTTATCAGACATGCTCCTGCCCCGGATGAAATAAATCCTAGACCGCTTCAGCTTCGAGCCGCGGCACACTTAATTCGACAGCATACATATAAAGAGCATTTCCAAGAAAAGCCGCTATTTCGTTTAACCGATCCCTGTTTTCAGTCGATCCGTCTTTATAGATTACCCTCAATAACCCCCAGCACTGACCATTGTGGGACAGCGGAAAACCGGAATCGACAATATTGACTGCCGTAGAATCATCATTCTTTTTGGCATTGATCAGTTTACTTTCGACGTACGGATAGTTTTTAACAGCGGCATCGAAAAAGTTCTTGTTCCTTTTCCCAAAATCGATTCGAATACCGGACGGCGCCTTATGGTAATTTTGCGCCAGGAGTTCCAGATCGTCATGATGCAATCGGTATATACCTGCCTGCAATATATTTTCGACCGCCATAAACAGACCGCACAGCTTCTGCCAGTCGACATCTTTTTCGATCATGGATATATAAGAAATAAGAAGATGCGGGATCTCCCCGTATTCCGATGCGCTTTGTTCATTCGGAACACGCTCATTCAAAGGACTGAATATGATCTGGTAGTTGGCCGGGTTACCTGCGATAAAATTGAGCGAGATTATTATGTCAAGCTCATGCCGGTCACCGCGGGCATCGATTAATGTCAGTCGGGTAGCCTCGAAAAAACTCTCATAATGATTTTGTGACGGCAGAACTGAAAGCAGTAATGTGTAAGATTCCTCATCAAGGAAATCCTTCATGCTCCGACCGAATAGATTTTCACTGGGTAGACCGAACAGCCGTTCGGCATATTCATCGATATATACAAACCGACAGTTAAAATCTATTTTGATTACCGCGCAGCGTCTTGATTTCTCCCCCTCAGTCCCCTTTGCGGCTGTCTCGCGATTCATGATTACTCTTTGAACACCTTAAATTTTTCCGTTACACTTACCGTTCTAACATAGACCAGATAAACGCCGGAGGTAACCCTTGCCCCGCTGTTGTTAACTCCTCTCCACACAACGGTTCTGGTCTCTCTATTATAAGTATCGGAAAAATTATCCCAAACTTTCTCGCCATTTGCGCTGTAAACCGAAATTTCTTCCACTTCCCCGCTTCCGGCGCCAAGGAAAATCGTAAGCGAATCGTCAAACGGATTCGGTCCGGCGGCCAGATTACGTTGGGCGGTGACTGTAAACGAGACATCCTCAGATACCGCGGCATCGCCCGAAACGGCGCTGAATGTAACCACCCGGCTGCCGATATCATCGGCTTTGCCGGAATATTTCAGGG
>QNAH01000380.1 GCA_003641425.1 Candidatus Zixiibacteriota bacterium | reverse complement strand
TAACCAATAACATCATCGACATAGCCGTTACCGTCATTGTCAACCCCGTCGCCCGGGACTTCATTGGGATTTATAAATATATTACCGCCGCTGTAAGGGTTATCAGGACCCCACTGTGAACTGTTGCCGCCAAGATCAACATGGAAATAACGGGTTCCCGAATCGAGGATACCCACTACTACGGTCGCATCACCCGGATTGGAGTCCCAGGCCAGGTCGGCGTCAACACTGTGATCGGCATAGTAATGCCACTGATCGTAGGGGAAATCAGGATTGGGATAACCCTGGTAATAAGGATCATTCGGGGTGGCATAAACAGTATGAAGACCAATCAGTTCTACCCGTTCGACATTGGGGTTGCGCTCGAAAGCCGCCTTGGCTTCTTCGACTGTTCCGTATTCAATGGTCGCTTTATAATGCCGGGCCAGAACCTCACCGCCCTTCTTGCGGTCAGAACCGGCAAATTGTGGACGGGAATAGCTGACGCCGAAACGTCTAAGAAGTGGATCGAAACCGCTGTAATTGGCCAGTGCCTGTGGCGACATCATGTCGCGGGCATGATCGACCGCCACATTGCTCTTTAAAACGACGATAATCTGGTTGTCTACATAACCTACAAAAGAAGGCAGATCAAGGGAACGATCAACCTTAATGAATTTTTCGCTGGCATTAACAAGTCCAAATGCCAATAAGAAACAAAAAATTAGTGTGAGGGTCTGCTTCTTCATTACTTTCCTCCGATGAAGGTGATTAGTCTCTAAAAAAAACGTGTTTTCGTACAAAATTAAATGATCTCACCCCCCTTCCCGATAGTCATTTTCATGGTGAATAATAATTGTGTAGTCCATTAGCATTTTTACATAAACTATGCCTTCTATAATATATGATGCTTTTAAAACCCCAAATAATACATAAATTCGTTATTCGTTCATATTTTTCTAAGTCCGGCATATAATTTTGCGACTGTTTTCTGAAAAATGCACACCAAATGCACAAAACCGTATCCAGGAACCACTGGTTGTCCCTGCAGACGCTCCTCTTGTCGGATAGATAATTATTATAAAAGTATAAAAGGGCGGTCAAAATAATGTTCTGATTTTCTAATGACTCGCCCTTTTAAGAAGTCTCTAATTTAACTTCAAATATTAATGAAATGGTGGCGGCGGATTTCCGGGGAAACCAATATTGGTCAAGATTGTGTGCACCATTTCAATAACCCAACCCATAAGCATATTACTCACCTCCTTTTCATGAGTCCATAAATTATGGCAGGTTTGTAAAACCGGAAATTGTCCGATTTCTACATGGTATAATTATAAAGAGTAAAATTATCTGTTAATTTTTTGTCTTTAAACCCCCAAATTCTACTGTTACCGAAGCTTCGACCTGATATAAAAACCAATATAATATAAAGGTAAGGACAAATAAAAAAGTAAAGATACTACCTTACTCTTATTAATGATGCATGAAATAAAACAATAAATACATATTTTATTATAATTTCCGTCTTGGTCAACTGCATTTTACAGAATTATAGTCTGAGCTGGATTTGTTAAGGGAGAGCCAGGCGGCCTTTAATACTCAATCTTTGGATTTGTTCTTAAATTCTAATTTATCCACCGCCCTCTCCAGATGATCCGGGGCGAGGTGGGCGTAGATCATGGTGGTTTGGATATCGGAGTGGCCCATCAGCTTTTTGACTGTTGGCAGGTCAACACCGTTCATGACAAGATGGCTGGCGAAGGTATGACGAAGGGTGTGGAGCTTTGTCAGGCCATCAATACCGGCTTCTTTGGCGATCTTGATTAGCTTTTCCCGGAGCTTGGTTTTAATCTTCCCCCCGGTGGTCTTATCAGGAAATACAAAATTGCTCTGAATTGACTTGTCGTTTTCTGATTTCAACCTCTGCAATAAATCAAATAGGCTCTGATTGATCGGGATCTCCCTTTCCCCGGTCTTGGGCTGCCAGAATTCTTTGTGACGGATTTTGATCTTCCGACGCTTGAAATCGATATCATCCCATTCAAGATTCTCAAGCTCGGCCTTACGCATCCCAGTATTCAGGAAAGTGAAATATATCGGATACAGGTCAGGTAGACAGGCATTCAGTAGTTTCTGGCATTCCTCAATCGAAAGAAATTTCAGCGGCTTGGAATCAGTCACCTTAAGCTTTCTGATACCCTTAGTCGGATTCTCTTTCAGGTAGCACCATTTGATAGCCACATTGAATATAGTCTTTAAGGTCGCAATCTCGAAGTTGATCGTATGTGCTCTGGCATCTTTGCGGGTGTATTCCTCGATATCCTCATCAGATTCGACCGGATGGCCATTGGGATTGACAAGAGAATTTTTACGAAACACTTTGTACTGGTCGATAATCTCAGTTGTAATTTCAGACATAAAGGTGACGTCCTGCTTGGCTTCCAAGAACTCCCTGAAATGGTCTATAACAGCCCTATAGCGATTGGTGGTCGACTCTCTATGGTTGGCCCGGGAATAGTCCAGGAATTGCGCCATATACTTATCGATGGTGATATCATTCTGGGCAAAGCCAAATTCTTCCTTGGCCGATTTTACCTCGGCATCTTTCAAAGCCAGTTCGGCGATACGTTTGGATGAACCGATCCTTTTGCGGACTCTCCGGCCCTTGACCCGGATGTCGATATACCAGATTTTGCCTCTTTTGTAGATATTACCCATATCAAAACAACCTGCAAAGAGTGGTCACAATATGGTCACACGGACAACTCGATAGTAATATCGGCAATTATAAGTATATGTCAAGTATAAAATTACGGCGAGACTGAAAAAATAAGCGGAGAGGCTGGGATTCGAACCCAGGGTACCTTTCGGTACAACTGCTTAGCAGGCAGCCCCGTTCGGCCACTCCGGCACCTCTCCGGCAAGTCAATTGTGAGAACCTAATATATCAGAAATAAGTGGAATTTCAAGATATTTCTAAAAAAGAACACCGGCCCGTAATCGGCCCGGCATAAGCTTTTGGACAGCAATTCCAGCGCCGATCACTCGGCAACCAGATGCCAGCCGACCCGTTCGATAATGAGACCGAGATCCTGCGCCTCGAACGGTTTGGTAATAAACTCATCCGCTCCCAGACGGAATGCCCTGCGGACCGCTGAAGCATCGCCATTGGCGGCCACCATGACCACATTGATCCAGGGATACTCGCGCTTTATATTTT
>QNAH01000379.1 GCA_003641425.1 Candidatus Zixiibacteriota bacterium | reverse complement strand
GAGTATGGGGCATTGAAGATTTGTTGATTTGAGATGGGCGGATTTACGGATAGGTGATGCAAATCTCCAAATCCTCAATTCGTAAATCTCAAATCCCCTCGAGTATGTTATGCAAGTAATCCAATTTGACCGGGTGTCGAAAAAGTTCACCCTCCATCGCGAGCGTCCCCGCTCTTTCCAGGAACTAGCCGTCAATCTGTTCCGGCGCAACAACGACTCCCACGAGGAATTCTGGGCCTTGCAGGACGTCAGTTTCACCGTGGAACAGGGGGAGACGTTGGGCCTCATCGGGCCGAACGGGGCGGGGAAGAGCACCGCGCTGAAACTCATCTCCCGCATCATTGAACCCACGTCAGGGCAGATCGAGGTCAATGGGCGGGTGGGGGCACTCCTGGAATTGGGGGCCGGCTTCCACCCTGACTTGACCGGGCGGGAGAATATCTACCTGAATGGCTCTATCCTGGGACTGAGCCGGGCCCAGATCCGGCGCAAGCTGGACGAGATCATTGCCTTTGCGGAACTGGAGCGTTTCATTGACGTGCCGGTAAAGCACTATTCGTCGGGCATGTACGTGCGGCTGGGGTTCTCCGTGGCAGTGCATACCGATCCGGAGATCCTACTGGTGGACGAGGTGCTGGCGGTGGGGGACCAGAACTTTGCGCACAAGTGTCTCGAACGCATTATGGAGATGCAGCGCCAAGGGATCACGATATGCTTCGTATCGCATGGCCTGGGCGAAGTTCGACGTTTGTGTTCTCGCGCCGTGTGGCTGGACGACGGTATGGTCCAGGCGGCGGGCGACGTCGAGGACACCATTACCGCATATCTGCGCCACGCGGCGGCGGAAGAAGAGGCGCGTATAACGCCTCCTCCGCCTGAACCCGAAGAGGTGGAGGAAGTAGAGCCTGAGATCAAACAGCGATGGGGAACCGGGGACGTGGAAATCCTGGCCGTTTCCTTCCTCGATGCGGACGGAAGAGAACGGCACGTGTTTCGGGTGGGAGAGCCATGGGTGGCGCGGTTGCACTATCGGGCCCACGGGCGGATTGAGAATCCCGTCTTTGGGTTAGCCATCCATCGGAATGACGGCCTGCACGTGTGCGGCCCCAACACCCACTTTGCCGGCCTGGACATTCCTTTCATCGAGGGCGAGGGGGATGTCTCGTACCGCGTGGCCCACCTTCCGTTGATGGAGGGCACGTATCTCGTGTCGGTGGCGGCCCACAATCAGGCCGACACGACGATGTACGACTACCACGATCGTCTTTACACCTTCAAGGTGCGCCAGGTGGGGAGGGGTGAACGGTACGGACTGGTGGGGATGGGGGGAGAGTGGGAGTGGAACTGCTAATAGTCACGCACGATGTAGTAGGCGAAAACATGGCCGGCCCGGCCATTCGTTGCTGGGAATTTGCCCGCGTTTTGAGCCGCCAGGCACAGGTGACTTTGGTGACCCCTCATCCTACATCACTAACCCCAGACACGTTCAAGTTGGTGCAATACGACGCGGCACGGCTCGAAGCGTTGGCTTCAGAGAGTGACTTGATCATCCTATCTGGTTCTACGCTCTGGCGCTTTCCATTTCTAAAAACAGTGGATGTCCCGCTGGTGGTGGATATTTACGACCCGTTCCTTTTGGAAAGCCTGCCCTTGCTCTCCTGCCAACCAGACGGGGAACGGAACCGCCGGCACACGGACGTCCTGGATGCGCTCACTGATTTACTGATCTGGGGCGATTTTTTCATGTGTTCCAGTGAAAAGCAGCGCGACTATTGGTTAGGTTGGCTCAATGCCCTGGACCGAATCAATCCACTCACTTACGATAATGATCCCACGTTGCGACAGTTGATAGACGTCGTCGCTTTTGGCCTACCGGACACGCCTCCACGACATACTCATACGGTACTCAAGGGTGTGCGGCCGGGTATTGAGCCCACCGATCACGTCGTCGTATGGGGTGGAGGAGTCTATAATTGGTTTGATCCCTTGACGCTGATTCGGGCAATGGAGCGTGTTTCGGCCCAGCGCCCTGATGTAAAGTTGATCTTTCTGGGTATTCGTCATCCCAATCCTGACGTGGGTGGCGGTGAAATGGCCGAGCAGGCTGTTGCGCTGAGCCAGGAACTGGGCCTCTATGAAAAGTGTGTCTTTTTCAACGACTGGACGCCTTATAACGAGCGGCAGAACTATTTGTTAGAAGCGGACGTTGGAATCAGTTTGCACTTTGCACATCTGGAGACGCATTTTTCGTTTCGCACGCGCTTGTTGGATTATATCTGGGCTGCCTTGCCGATCATTGTCACGCGCGGAGACGTTCTGAGTACTTTTATTGAACAACACCAACTGGGTTGGGTGGTTGATTACGAAAGTGTGGATGGTGTGACTGCCGCCATTCTGGAGAGCGCTGGCGCTTCGCGCGGGGAATTTCGATTCCGTTTTGCCGCCGTCACTCCACAATTGAGTTGGGATACCGTGATGCAACCACTGGTGGACTTTTGTCGAGAGCCACGGTATGCGCCGGACAGACAGAGGGCCAGGAGCAGTGTGCAATCGCTGACAGCATTAAAAAGGAACGCTGGTGAGGGGAATAGGATGCACTATCCTACAGTCAGCGTGATCGTTTTGAACCATAACGGTCTACGGTATATGAAAGATTGTTTCACATCATTGAGTCGGCTCGATTATCCCACAGACCGCGTCGAATTGGTGCTGGCAGACAATGGTTCCAGTGACGGCTCGGTGGCATACGTCCGTGAGCATTTCCCGCACGTACGCATTATTCAATTCGATCAGAATTACGGGTTCTGTGTGGGCAATAACCGGGCCACGGCGCAGTCGCAAAGCGAGTTCGTAGCCTTTTTGAACTCGGATATGCGCGTGGAATCGCATTGGTTGACCGAATTGGTCAAAGCATTGGGCGACGAGCCAGATGTGGTTTGTTCAGCCTCCAAGATATTGAATTGGGATGGTCGGTTGATAGACTTTGGGGGCACCTTGCTCTCATTTGTGGGCCGGGCTCGCGCCGACGGGTATCACAACCCCGATCTGACCGCCTACGATGATGTGCGCTATATCCTGGCGGCCTGTGGTGGGGCGATGCTCATCAACCGGGAAATTTTCCTGCAAGTCGGCGGATTCGATGAGGATTTTGCTGCCTATTTTGAGGACGTTGACCTGGGATGGCGTCTGTGGATTTTGGGATACAAGGTAGTTTTCGCCCCCCAGTCGGT
>QNAH01000378.1 GCA_003641425.1 Candidatus Zixiibacteriota bacterium | reverse complement strand
TTTCTGGAGACCGACCTAGGCCCTTTGAAAGTCGTAATGCCATTTCAGGACTTACGTTGCTCTGACCTTTAATCAGGCGAAGGAAGGTAGATGGCGATACCTTGAGTTTTAATGCAACGCTGCGATAGCTGATGTTAAAAGGTTCCAGATAAACTTCCCGGATAAACTCACCTGGATGAGGCGGATTGTGCATACTCATTAGTGATAATCCTCATAATCGACAACATATGCATTGCCGTCCTGAAATTTAAAAATGATACGCCAGTTTTTACTTACGTCAATTGCCCACAAACCCTTTCTTTTTCCCTTCAGAGGATGCAGGCGGAAGCCTGGTACATCCATATCTTCAATACTGGTTGCGGTATCCAGGGCGACCAGACGCATTCTGAGCTTTTTCTTTTGATACGGCTGAATGCCCGCCACACTACCGGTATCGAAAAACTTTTGCAGGCCTTTGTGTTTGAACGTTTTAATCATGTTGTCTAATTATTATACTGCATATTGCGCAATATGCAACACTTTTTTGCGAAAGAAACTACACCACCGAGGCGGAGCATATTTAATTGTTAGCGGCCGCGTGAAAATGACTTAAAATTGGCGATTTAAAAATGCGGTCTGGATGGGAGCGAGGAGGTGACGGGACCGTTTTTTCCAGTCCCGACACCAGTTGATAAAAGGTTTTCAATGCTTGATCTGATCTCTTATGCGGTAACTTTTGCCCTCGATAACCACGGTTTCCGCATGATGCAGGAGCCTGTCGAGGATAGCCGAGGTGAGGGTGCTGTCGTTGTTGAAGATTTCCGGCCAGTCTTTAAAGGCGCGATTGGAAGTAATAACCAAAGCGCCTTGCTCATAGCGGAGGCTGATGATCTGGAACAGGAGGTCTGCTCCTGCCTTGTCAATAGGCAGGAAGCCAAGCTCGTCTAAGATAAGAATCTCCGGACGGGTGTATTTTTTCAACTCTTGTTTCATACGTCCTGCGGCCTGTGCAGCGGCAAGGGTATTGATAACATCAATAGCGGTGGCAAACAGGACAGAGTGGCCCTTGAGGCAGGCGGCATAAGCCAGGGCAGAGGCCAGATGTGTCTTTCCGAGACCTACGCCGCCTAAAAAGATTATATTGGACTTGTCTTTGATAAAGTTGAGCCTGAAGAGGTTCTGGACCTGGAGACGGTTGATGTTTTTGGGCCAGGACCATTTGAACTGATCCAGGGTTTTGATGACCGGGAAGCGTGCCAGGCGTATACGGCGCTCTATGGAACGGTCACGGCGCATGGCAGCCTCACCGTCGGCAAGTTTTTCAAGGTAATCCAGATGTGACCAATGTTTTTTTGCGGCCTGTGCAGCCAGGTCCTGGTAGTGGTCTTGCATAAAAGAGAGTTTCAAGTATATCAAATGTTGGTCAAGCAAGCTCTGTGGTTCTTTTTTGTCATTCATGATGGTTCCTTTCGTAGATGGTGAGATCCGGTTGTTCGATCTTGATGTCGAGGAGATCTTCCCGGCGGGTGAGATGTAGCGCTCCGGGCTCGGGCAGAGAACGAGAGCGCTGCTCGATCAGGTTTGTAATGTACTCCGAGGAGAAGGCCTCAAAAGTAAAGGCATCTTCCATGGCCCTGGTCACGGCGTCAGGGTCATAGATTTCGCTTAAAGCCACGATCTTTCGCACGTGATGATGTGGGTTCATACGGTGCTGCTCAAGTTTGCGATAATACTGTTCAGCCTTTGGAGACAGGGCTAAAAAGCGCATGAAGATTTTCTGATCACGGGCCTTTTTACGCTGATTGAGCAGCTCTTTGGGATGATCCGGATCTTCGAAGTCCTGGTATCGATCGTAGCTGCGCACAGGGCGGGCAATCAGCTTGTCTTTGCAATAGACACATAGCCTGTTGGGATAGGCCTTTAGCGTAAGCTTGGTAACGGCATACTCGGCCGGGACCGAGTAGTGATTGGTATCGATGGTAATGCGGAACTGACTGGAGGCCCTGATCTGTGAGACAGTAGCAATATCGAAGGGATTGGCTGGCAGCGGGTTTAAAAAAGGCCGTTCCTTTTCAAAAAGGTCAAGCGGTTTTTGCCGGGTTTCTCCATGGATGCGCACATTGGCGATGGTGTCTACCCAGTTGCGGGCTGCGGGACCGATGGCACTAAAATCCGGGATATGGAGACCGGCTAAGAAGTTTTTTTTCACATAGCCTACCCCGTTCTCCACCCTGCCTTTTTCGTTGCCCTTGCCGATATTGCACGGTGCAATGCTAAAGCCGTAGTGGTTGGCGAAATCAAGGTATTTGGGGTTTAATACCGGGGCCTGTCCGACAATGCGCTTTAATACGGCGGACTTGAGATTATCGACCATGATCTTTTTGGGAACAGATCCGAAAAAATCAAAGGCATTCTGATGACAGCCCAGGAAGTGCTCCATGGTCTGAGAGACGGTAAACTCCACATACATCATGCGGCTGTAACACAGAACCATGACAAAAAAGCTGAGTCTTCTTCGGGTTGAGCCCACATTGACAGCACCGTATGAGCCCCAGTCGACCTGTGCGCACTCGCCCGGGGCAAACGACAGCTTCAAAAAGGCCGGCGACTTTGGCGGCCTGACTTTGCATACGTATCTCTTGACAATGGAGTAGCCGCCGTCAAAGCCCTCCTCGCAGATACGCTGGAAGATTTGGGTGGCGGTGTAGGGATGGGTCTCCAGCATGCGGACAATATCACGTTTGAAAGGGTCGAGCTTGCTGGGCCGGGGCGTTATCTTTTTTGGTCGGAACTTTGCAGTAAGCCATTTTAGGACCGTGCGCGGGTCCAAGGCCAGTTCCGCGGCAATCTGTGGGGCAGTAAGCCCTTCATGTTCCTTGAAATGCCTGATTTTGGCAAAGAGTTCATAATCGATCATGATGCGCCCTCCCCGATCTGTTTGAAGATTTGTGCCAGTGATTGGAACTGCCCGGGACATGTGTTTTTTGTCTTAGTCGGTGTATCCAGGGCCAGTACCTGATAGAGGGGCTTTTGGTAGGCAATAAGACCGATGCGAATCAGTTCCTTCCGGGTCTGTGCCAGGGTATTGGCATCCATGTCGAGACGCTGTGAGATGACTCGGTCGGAGTAATAGCTCAGACCCTGGGCATCGGCCACTGTGACAAGGAACAGATAAAGAGCTGCTGCCGAATGGCTGCTGCGGTCAATGTAATGATCACGGACCAGACGATGATCCAGCCAACTGAACTGTTTG
>QNAH01000377.1 GCA_003641425.1 Candidatus Zixiibacteriota bacterium | reverse complement strand
TCATGGCATCGCGCCATTCGATTTTCTGTACCAGGTATTTTGCTTTTTTAAAGCGTGTGCTATAAGCACCATCACTATTTCTTACGGCGCCGCCGGCATGATCGGTGTGGAGATGGCTTAAAAATACAAGATCGATATCATCGGTGGTCAGCCCGATCTCCTTAAGCCCGCGCTCGATATTGGTATCACCGGAAGCCGCGTAAATCTTCTTTTCGCCATCGGTCAGGCAGTCGCCCAGACCGGTGTCGAAAAGAATATTTTTTTTGCCCGTCTTCAGGACAAACAGGTTGACCTCCATCGGCACCAGGTTGTTCTCGTCGACCGGGAGCAATCGGCTCCATATTTTTTTGGGGATCACCCCAAACATCGACCCTCCGTCGAGCATGAAATGCTGCTCGACGAAGGGTACTATTTCGAAAGATCCGAATTTCATTATCGTAACAAGTTACCAGCGACAACCAGGCGCTGGACCTCATTGGTTCCTTCATAAATTTCGGTTACGCGCTGGTCGCGGTACAGTTTCTCGATTATCGAGAACTCACCGATATAACCGTAACCGCCGTGAATCTGCATGGCACGATCGACACAGAAACGAGCGACTTCGGTCGCGAACATCTTGGCCTGGGCCGCTTCGAGACTGAATCGTTCGCCGCGATCCTGCATCTGAGCGGCTTTGTAGGTCATCAGCCGGGCCGCCTCGAGCTGGGTTGACATCTCGGCGATCATCCACTGAATCGCCTGCAGTTTGGCGATCGGGGCGCCGAACGCCTGGCGTTTCTTGGAATACTTGATCGATTCATCGAGTGCCCGCTGGGCCATACCGACACCCTGGGCGGCAACACCGATACGGGCGCCGTCGAGAGTGTTCATGGCATATTTGAAACCTTTGCCGGTTTCACCCAGTTGCTGGCTGACCGGGACGCGGACATTCTTGAGTTCGATACGGCCGGTGGTTGCGGCCCGCATACCCATTTTATGCTGAAGTGTGAAGCCCTGCCATCCGGGAGTATCGGTCTCGACCAGGATGGCCGACACTTTCGGACGACCTTCACCTTCGCCGATACGGCAGAAGAGTACCGCCAGATCGGCGGCGTCGCCGTGCATGATAAATATTTTTTCGCCATTGATGACAAAATGATCATCGTCGATGATAGCCGTCGTCTGCTGATTGGCGGCATCCGAGCCGGCATTACGCTCGGTGAGGACAAAAGCGGGGATCATCTCACCAGAGGCACATTTCGGAACATATTTCTTTTTCTGTTCTTCGGTGCCGAATGCGTAAATGGGATAGGTGGCCAGTTCGGGAACCGCCGCCAGAAGTCCGGTCGGGGCATCCCAGTAACACAGTTCTTCGACCAGAGTGGCATATTCAAGATTGTCGTGTCCTTCGCCGCCGTATTCCTTCGGCATGGCAAAACCGACCAGACCGGCATCGGCCAGTTTCTTATAGTATTCTCGGGGGAATTCTTCTTTTTTTCGGTCCAGTTCCATAAAAACGGGCACAATTTCCTTCTGGGCAAATTCTCTCACCCGATCACGGATAGCTTGTTGTTTTTCATCAACGTTAAATGGCATTTTTCCTCCTGAATTTTACTTTTATATCAGTCCTATAATCATCTGCAATGAAAAAAGCTACATGATCTTTTCATCTTTTTTCCGCTCGCCCACCGCTTTTTTGACGTACTCAATCGATTCTTCGGTCGTCGTCCCCGGTGTGAAAAGTTTATTGACTCCCAATTTTTCAAGGGCGACAATGTCATCATCGGGGATGATACCGCCGCCGAACAGAATAATATTGTCGGCTTTCTTTTCCTTGAGAAGATCAAGTATCGCCGGGAAAAGGGTCATATGTGCGCCGGAGAGGATGGAGACGCCGATAGCATCGACATCTTCCTGTATGGCGGCATTGACGATCATATCCGGGGTCTGCCTGAGGCCCGAATAGATGACTTCGAATCCGGCATCGCGGAAAGCGGCCGCGATAACTTTGATACCGCGGTCATGCCCGTCGAGACCCGGTTTGGCAAGCAGTATTCTTATTTTGTCTGGCATGATTTGCTCTATCTTATTTCTAAAGAGTTAATACCTATAGTTGATAATATATTTAAATCACCGGGGGTTCGATGTACTCGCCGAAAATCGGTTTCAGCGCATCGCATATCTCACCCATGGTGACATATACTCTCACACAATCAAGCATCGCTTTCAGAGTATTGCCGTTACCCTTGGCGGCGGTCTGAAGTTCTTCAAGCGTGCGTTTGGCTTTATCGTTGTCGCGTTTGGCGCGAATGTCCCTGACAAAAGCGGTCTGTTCGCGCTCGACAGATTCATCGATTCTGAGAATGGGGATATCGATCTCCTCGTCATCCATCACGTAGTCGTTGACGCCGACTATAATCCGCTCTTTCTTTTCGATTTCCTTCTGGTAGCGGTAGGCCGCTTTGGCGATCTCGCGCTGAAGGTACCCTTCCTCGATACACTTAACCACACCGCCGCGCTGTTCGATCTCATCGAGATATTTTTCGGCATCGGCTTCGATCTTGTCGGTCATCGCCTCGACAAAGTACGATCCGGCCAGCGGGTCGATAGTATTGGCAACGCCGGTTTCATGGGCGATTATCTGCTGTGTCCGCAAAGCGATAAGAACCGCCTTCTCGGACGGCAGGGCCAGGGTTTCGTCCATGGAGTTGGTATGCAGTGACTGGGTTCCGCCGAGAACACCGGAGAGAGCCTCGATCGCTGTCCGGACAATGTTGTTTTCCGGTTGCTGGGCGGTCAGGGAGCATCCGGCGGTCTGGGTATGAAACCGCAACAGCCACGAGCGCTCGTTTTTGGCTTTGTATTTTTCCTTCATGCGCCGGGCGAAAATCCTCCGCGCGGCGCGATATTTGGCAATCTCTTCGAAGAAATCCTGGTGGGCATTGAAAAAGAACGATAAACGAGGCGCAAAGGCATCGACATCCTGCCCGTCTTTCATGGCCGCCTCGATGTATGTGAATCCGTCGGCCAGCGTAAAGGCCAATTCCTGCGCGGCGGTCGAACCGGCCTCGCGGATATGATAGCCCGAAATCGAAATGGTGTTCCATTGCGGGACATTGTCGGTACAAAAGGCCATCAGATCGGTGATCAGGCGGATTGACGGTTCCGGCGGGTAAATCCATTCTTTCTGGGCAATATATTCTTTTAAGATGTCATTCTGAAGAGTTCCGCGAAGCTTATCGAACGGAACGCCC
>QNAH01000376.1 GCA_003641425.1 Candidatus Zixiibacteriota bacterium | reverse complement strand
ACATTTGCCATCCCGCATAAGGATGTCAAGGCCGATATCGGGGTGCTTATCTCGGCCAGCCATAACGATTATCGCTACAACGGCTACAAGCTTTCATGTGCCAACGGTTCACAGTTCGATCCCAGGGAACGCGACGAGATGTACCACAAATTTATTCAGAAAATTGAACCAAAGGATATTGTCGGGCATGTGTGTAAATTTGAAGATGCCGATGACGATAAGCTGTTTTTCCTCGGAGGCGACGACCTGCTGGATGATTTCGACTATGCCGGAAAAGAAAAGAATCTGATAAATATGCACCGCGCTCATAGGGAACATATCGAATCATTCCTGATGACCGAAAATTTACCGGAACAGCAGAAAAAAAGTAAAAGCCCGCTCAATATAGCATTTTGCCCCTTTCATGGGGCCGGATACAAAGCGGTGCCGAGGCTTTTGAAAAATGTCGGTTTCCTCGAGGAGAATGTAAAATCAATCGACGGCACCAAAGAAAATATGGGGCTGAATGAGCTCAACGGCATGTTTCCGGCATTCTGCAGTGATCCCGGCAAAGAACAACAGCCCGATCCGGGCGATCCCCGCGCGGCCAAAACGGCTGTCAGGGCTTTCAAACTTGATTACGGAGAAAAGGCCTTCAAGGATGTGGATATCCTGATCGGGACCGATCCTGATGCCGACCGATGCGGCATCGTTATCAAGATCCCCGAAAATCAAAGACATATATACAGTGCGGTCGGTGATGATTGTTATCTGCTCCCGGCCGATGATATGTGGACACTGGTGGTGTGGTACCGACTGCAAAGGGAGATCGAAAAATACGGCAAAGTGCGTGATGCCGCAAAGAAGTTTGTGGTGCTGTCGCATACAACCTCCGACAGCCTGATCCGCCTGGCTCTCAAGAACGGAATCGGAGTGGTCAAGACCTGGGTCGGATTTGCGGCCTTGGCGGCCGCAACGCGGGATACCTGGGACGGTAAAGCGGGCGAACTGGAGAATCTTGTCAACGGTCACGATGCTCAATATAAGGATCTTTGTCATCCGTTTATTTGCGAGACGTTCGGCATGGACAACGGAATGCGGTCGATAAACTATGCCGCGATGGAACAGAGCAACGGCTTCTCTATCCTGGGCGGTCCGCCTCCCGACGGCCGTTCGCTCGGCGAAGGCGGTCATGTCCGCGATAAAGACGGTACTTTTGCGGCCCTGCTTGTAGCTGAAATCGCCGCCTGGGCCAAGGAAAAGGGGACCGATATAATCGGACTGCTGGATAAGCAGATCTACCTCGATCCCGGTATCGGGCTGTATACCACATTCTATGAACCGGATCCGCTCGACGGTGAGTATCCCGGTATCGAGGGTGACCGGATCAAGAAAAATATCCTGATCAAGGCTTATGATCTGTATAATCAGGCTCTTGCGGGCAAACTCGAGATGGCCGGACGGAAAGTGAAAACGGCGGCGGTTTACCGGACCGGAAAGTACGATGAAATATATCCGCCTGAAAAGAATTTTGTCTTCCCCGATGAAGGTATCCGCCTGTTTTTCGAAGATGATCATACGAAACAGGAGCATATAACCATCCGGCCGTCCGGCACCGGCAACTCACTGCGTTTTCATATTCAACTGCATGCAAAACCGACGGCTGATAACCTGATCGAAACTAAAAATTATCTCCGAAATCCGAAAGACGGGCTCGGTATCAGAATCATGAATGAACTGAGGGAGAGGCTGGCCGCTCCCCGGAGATAATTGAACATTATTGGAGATATGACCCGGTTGAAGCCGGGTCAATTTTTATGAGTGCATTTTTAGATTTTGCCCGTGATACCGTTTTGGCCGCATCCGAATCGATTAAGGGGTTCCGGCTGTCCCAAAAAATACAGGACAAAAATTATGGCGATCTGGTGACCGCCGGTGACTTGAATGTCGAAAAGATAATCGCCGAAGCGATATTTAAGCGCTACCCGGATCACGGTTTATTATCCGAGGAAGGTGCTATCGCCAATCCGGGCGCCGAGTACGAATGGGTTCTTGATCCGATCGACGGCACCAAGTACTATACGCGGGGTGTCCCGCTTTATACTATTTCATTAGCATTAAGAAAAGATAATGAATTAGTATTGGGGGTTGTTCACTCGCCGGAATACAACAGTCTGTTCTCTGCAGAAGAAGGCGAGGGAGCTTATTTGGGCAAACGAAGAATCACTTGTTCTGATGCATCTGCAGAAGAAAAAATGATAGTGTGCGCTGAAATTCCCGGTATTCATAGTCATACTGATATACGACGGCGAGCCATGGATAGATTTCAGATATTACTCGACAATGTATTGAGAGTACGCATGATGGGGAGCAGCGCCCTGGCCATGTGCTGGACCGCCATGGGCGGATATGATGCTTATGTCAACCTGGGAAGCGGATCGAAAATCTGGGATATTGCGGCCGGACTGGTCGTCCTTAAAGAGTCAGGTGCCGAAATAACCGGCCGCGACGGCAAAATAATCGCCGCCAATCCGGCTATGCATGATAAACTTATTGATCTTCTTGAAATATAATTAGAAATAATCGGCATCGAATCTATTCGATCTGCATTAGAATGGTATTGCTCGAGCGGGTTTCCTCAACCGAAAATTCTATCGACCGCCCGTCCTTGAGGACTTTACCCCGGCGAAGCAGATGTGATGTTTCCTTCTCTTTGATGATTATTCCCTCGGCGTAGGCGAAATATGTAACACCTTGCACGTCGATTTTATCTGAGCCGCTGACCGTCGCCGACGGATCATCACCCATCCCTTTTACCAGCGGTAAGATCATGGTGCCGGTATATTCGATCACCGCACAATCATAGCCGGCCTCCCGGACCAGGGCCTTTAAAGTATATGTCGTCGAGGCATCAGTGGAACCTTCTTCAAGCAACACTTTAACGGTATTGTTCCATCTGTAGCCGGGTGATACGGCTTGGTCGGGATAGACCGGAGCCGCCTGTTCCATCAGGGTGCGGAAATAATCGAGCGATTGCCGTGAGCTGTCGTTTTCTATTTCGATACCGACCACGCGGCCGTTCGATGACATAACGAATTCATTGCTCCATGTATCCGGGCCGGGATTGTTGTCGGTGGTATTTTTTAACGTGTAAGTGAAGCGCTGTTTGGCTTTGGTGCTGTCGATTATCGAAATCGTCTCCTGTGTATAAAAAATCAGATGTGACTTATCGCCCCGATATACAAGACTGCCGTT
>QNAH01000375.1 GCA_003641425.1 Candidatus Zixiibacteriota bacterium | reverse complement strand
GAAGTCATTGTCGATCGTCTGAAAAACGAGCACAAAGTCGATGTTGCGGTGGGGAAACCGTCGGTAGCGTTTCGTGAGACGGTTACCGCCGAGTTTCGGCATGATTATAAGTACAAAAAGCAAACCGGCGGTAAGGGTCAGTTTGCACATATTGTCTTTCGGATCGAACCCAATAAGGGCGGCGGGATCGAGTTTGTCGATCATGTCAAAGGCGGTAATATTCCGAGGGAATATATTCCGGCGGTAGAGAAGGGCTTCCGCGACATGGCGGAGAAGGGTCTGATGGCCGGATTCCCGATGGTCGATATTAAATTCACTCTTATCGACGGCAGTTATCACGAGGTCGACTCCAGTGATATGGCATTCCGGGTATGCACCCAGCAGGCACTCCGTGAGGCATTCCGCAAGGCGGCGCCGCAGTTGCTTGAACCGATGATGAAAATCGAGGTCAATACACCGGACGAGTACATGGGTGATATTATCAGCGATATCAATCGCCGCCGCGGCAAGATTGCCAATATGCGCCGGTACCGCAAGGGTTCGCAGAAACTGAACGGGGTGGTACCTTTGATGGAAATGTTCGGTTATGCATCAGTGCTGCGAACCGTTTCCAGCGGCCGGGCCAACTATTCGATGGAATTTCTCAGTTATGCGCCTCTTCCGAAGACGCTGGAAGAAAAAGTAATCGAGGAAAAGAAGGAAAAATCAAAAGCGGCATAAGATATAAATACGTAATATTGCGAAGGCGGGCAATAAGCGCCCGCCTTTTTTATTTTGAAATTCAGGCATCCTGTTCGGTTTCCGGCAGAAATTTATAAATTATTGAACAAGCCCTTTGACAAATCGGGCAAACGATTTTATATATGGCAAAAAATATTCGGCCCTGTCGGTTTTTGGAGCCGGAGAGTGAATAAATTTGGATTATTTTACAGATTTTATTATCTTTTGTTGGATATGATTATAATGGATTTTATGGGCAAAGTGATGCCCCGATAATAGAGTAGAGGAGTTAATATATAAGGCCATGAAAGTCATCAGTAAACCGGAAGATGTAATAAATTCGACCAATATAAAACCGGGGAGTGTGATTTACGCCTCGGGCAATGCCGCCCCGGCGCAGGAACTGCTGCTTCAGCTTGCCCGGGATCTGACAATAAAAGATATCGACCTGTACAGTATTTTGCTTTTGGGCGAGCGTTTGAAACCTCTCTTTTCCGAAGAGCGTTGTCAGTCATTGACGCATCGGGTCATTTTCAACAGTCACCTGACCCGTCGGGCGGTTAACAAGGGGTGGGCCAAATATCATCCCATGCACCTTTCGGAGGTGCCGAAATATATACGTACGCATGTCAAACCGAATATTGTCATACTGACTGTAAGCGGGCCCGATCCTGCCGGGAATTACAGTCTCGGGACGACGGTCGAAGGTGTGCCGGCGGCCATCCAGGCGGCCCGCCGTCAGGGCGGCCTTATAATTGCGGAGCATAACCGGCAGATGCCTTTTGTTCTGGGGAGCACTATCCCGAGAGATTATATCGATTATCTTCTTGAAACCGACTACCCACTCCCGGCCAGCCCGGTGCATGAGCCGGATGAGGTAGCCCAGAAGATCGGCGATATAATCGCGGCGATGTATATAAAGGACGGCTCGGAATCGGAGCCGGGATCGACTCTGCAGTATGGTATCGGTGAGGTTCCGGAGGCGGTGACCACGGCGATAATCAATAGGGGATATAAAGATCTTGCAATACATACAGAGTTATTTGCCAGCGCCATGATCAAGCTGGTTCAGAAGGGGGTTGTCACCAATCGATGGAAACCGGATATCAATTTCGCCATCTCCTCCATATTTCTTGCGGAAAGCAAGGAGGAGTATGACTGGCTTCACTTTAACAGCTCGGTTCAAAGCCGGCCATGCGATTTTACCAATTCGGTTTTCGAAATCGCTCAACAGCCGCGCATGGTAACCATCAACAGCGCTATCGGGGTAGATCTTCACGGCAACATCTGGGCCGATTCGCTCGATGCCCGCAAGATTTACAGCGGGGTCGGGGGGCAGTCCGATTTTATTCGGGGCGCCCAGTATTCAGCCGGCGGTGTGGCTATCATAGCCATGAAATCGATGACCAAAGACGGCATTTCCAAAATTGTTGATCGCGCACCCGCGGGAATCACGACCACCGCGACCCCGTCGGATGAGGTCATCTTTGTTACCGAGAATGGCGCCTTCGATCCCCGGGGGCTGAGTCTCGGGGAAAGGGCGGTTGCCACGGCACATCTGGCCGCACCGACCGAGCGCGATGCCCTTCTTAAGATAATCTACGATAACCCGGCTTTTCACAGGCCAAGTGAGGCTTTGAAAAAGGGTGTTCGTGGCTTTACGACTTTCGAGGAAGCGATGAAACAATTCTAAAGCGGTTTCGAGGATTATGTGAATCCTTTAAAAACAGGCGCTGTTATCAAAGCGATCGCAGGCAAGACCGTTTATATTAGCATACAGCAAAAATTTAGAGGAAATTAAATATATAGGGGCTGATTTTAATAAGGGAATTGTCAATTCTCATAGGTGTTGACGTATTTAGTATGTGAAAAAAGTAACAAATTCCACCAGCAATTGCTTGCTTTTTGAAAAAAAGAGTATAGTATGCTGACCGTAAATGGACTGAACCGTTATTTTATACGGGGTTTTTGAAATGGCTGAATCAAAAATAGATAAACTTCGAAAAATGCGCGATAAGCTCGTTCAGGGAGGCGGCGAAAAACGAATCGCCAAACAACATGAACTGGGGAAACTTACCGCGCGGGAGAGACTGGCTCTCCTGTATGACGAGGATTCCTTCAGGGAATCACTGCTTTTTATGAAAAATAGATGCACCGATTTCGGTATGGACAAGAAAGAATTTCCCGGCGAGGGTGTTGTCACCGGGATCGGTTTTGTCGATGGGCGTCCTGTATATGCCGGGAGCCAGGATTTCACTGTCGCTGGAGGCTCGGTCGGTGATGTTACCGGCAGGAAAATTCAGGAGGCGATGGATGCCGCTTTGAAAACAGGGGATCCGTTTGTCATGATCAACGACAGCGGCGGCGCCCGGATTCAGGAGGGTGTCGATTCGCTTTCATCGTACGGCGGTATTTTTTACCGCAATGTTCTGCTTTCGGGCGTGGTACCTCAGATCAGCATAATTGCCGGGCCGTGCGCCGGTGGGGCGGCCTATTCGCCCGCCCTGACCGATTTT
>QNAH01000374.1 GCA_003641425.1 Candidatus Zixiibacteriota bacterium | reverse complement strand
AATTGGGATCGGTCAAAAGACAACCCCCGGCCGGTGCTCCGAATTCTTCAAGCCCCATCTCGGCGGCCAGTTCCAGTTGCCGTTTACGGGAGCGGCCGGAAATGGACTCCAGTCTATTGCGGTCTATCAGTCCTTCCTTTTCGGGAATTGTCTCTTCCATAAGCCCGGCCGATAAAGGTCGCAACAGGTAACCCCGCAAATCGGCCTTTTTTTCGACCAGGTTGATATTATTGCGCATCTGCGATTTGGGTCTCTGTCCAAGTACCTCGCCGGTGATTATAAAGTCCGCCCCGAGCTTAACCATATATTCTTTTGCTTTATTAAGCATCATGATACGGCAGTCCACGCATGGATTCATGTTTTTTCCGTAACCATGCCGGGGCGATTTGACTATTTGAAGAAATTCCGGTCCCAGCCTGAGATGGATGACATCGAAACCGAATTTCCTGCCGACCTCGATTGGGTCGACGGCCGGGTTGGATTTATTCGAATCAACACAGCTGAAATCATGGGAAAAAGTCAGGGCGGTAACCTTGATGCCCTGTTTCAAGACGAGAAGAATCGCCAACGCCGAGTCAAGTCCGCCCGAATAAAGGGCTATCGCTTGAGCCTTTTTGCTGTTTTTTTTATCGTTCATTACCGTTCCCGATATATACTATAATATTAAATTAACAAACGTAATGAAATATATTGTTGATGGAAATCTTTTTATTGATACTGTCTGAAGTAAAAGTTGACTTGACTTTGCGCCCTCTGTAATCTACAATAAACGCTTACAAGAAGTGGCGGGAGTAAAAATTGTTTATTTTTAAGTTCTTTCATGACTGGATAAAACATTTCGTAATCGAGATTCAACGGCTGTTTTTCTTTTCGATCAGGATGACATTGGCTTTGTTCGGACGCCCCATTTATCCCGCCGAGACTTTTGAGCAGATGTATCTGATCGGCGTCGGATCCCTGTTCTTGGTGATTCTGACCGGAATGTCGGCCGGGCAGGCGATGGCTCTGGAATTCGCCAACGAACTGGCCGATTTCGGGAGCAAAAATTACCTCGGACGGGTTATGATTCTGGCAATTGTCCGTGAACTCGGCCCGATATTGACCGGTATAATGGTGGCTTCGCGTGTCGCCGCCGGAATTACATCTGAAATAGGCGCTATGAAATCCTCCAAACAGCTTGATGCCCTGGTAGCTTTTGGTATCGATCCGATGCGCAAACTAGCCGCCCCGAGATTGATCTCACTTCTGATAATGGTACCGGCATTAACAATAGTGTGCGATATAATTTCTCTGATCGGGGGTTGGATGGTCTCGGTGTTTATTGCACATATAACATCGCTTACATACTGGACGGCCGTCAGGCAAAAATTGATGTTCGGGAATATCTTCATTGGGCTTTTTAAACCGTTTGTCTTTGCTTTGATAATCGGATATATTTCATGCTATAAAGGGTTCACTTCCGCAGGGGGCACTAAAGGAGTCGGTCGGGCGACGACAGAATCGGTGATGATTTCGTCAATTACTATTCTGATATCTAATTTCATAATAACCAAGTTTTTTTCCGGTTTCTTGAAGGCGTACTTATGATCGAATTTAGAAACGTAAATTACTCGATAGAGGGAAAACAGATAATCAAAAATGTGTCGTTTTTTATTCCCGACGGCGAATCAAGAGTGATCATGGGACAGTCCGGCTCGGGGAAATCGACCATTCTCAGACTGATCCTCGGTCTGACCTGCCCTGACAGCGGGGATATATTGATAGAAGGGCAGAATATCTGTCATATGAAAATAAAGGATTTGCGTAATATCCGAAAACGAATCGGAATGGTTTTCCAGGATGGAGCGCTTTTCGATTCATTGACAGTAGGAGAGAATATCGGTTATTATCTTTTTGAATATTCGAAAATGAAACTTGAGGAAATCGATGCTAAAGTTAGGGAGATGCTCGGTTTTGTCGGCCTGTCCGATGAAATCATCGATCATCTGCCGGATCAGCTCTCCGGCGGTATGCAGAGACGCGTCGCTATCGGGAGAGCATTGCTTTCCACGGATCCGAAGATAATGCTGTATGATGAGCCGACCACCGGTCTCGATCCGCAGATGATCAGGAATATTATTTCCCTTATCAATCGTTTGGCCGAAGTGAAAAGAGTTACATCGATAGTGGTTACACATCAGATTTCCGATGCATTCGAGCTGTCCAATAAATTTATTATCATTGATTCCGGCCGGGTGGCATTTGATGGAAGTATGATAGAACTTATAGAGAACAAAGATCAGCGGGTTGTGAAATTTCTTGAGCCGTTTCGGGAAGCTGTTGCAAATGTGAGAAAAATTGATTTTATATAAATAGAGGATACGATGAAACGGACAACAAAAATAAAATGGGGAGAACTGAAGGTCGGTATTTTACTGGCTATTGCCGTTGTCGTTCTTGTCTGGGCGTCTTTTTCGGGGGGCGGAACATCGATTTTCGATCGAAAAACAGGCTACGTTTCATATTTCAAGAATGTCAACGGTCTGGTGGTGGGAAGCCCGGTCTGGGTGGCCGGTATTGAAGTCGGCAATGTTTACTCGATAAAATTTGTCAATCTTGATGAAGAACGCCAGGTCGAAATAAAATTTCGGGTGTTGTCATCGGTGACCAATATGATTACAACTGACGCCTCAATTAAATTGGGGACAATAGGATTTATCGGCGATAAATATGTAGAACTCATCCCCGGTTCCTTCGAAAATCCCGTTCTGCCCGAAGGTTCGATAATACCAAGCGTATCAGCGGGTGATCTCTCGGCCGTCTTTGCCGAGGGAGAAGAGGTTATGTCAACCACGAAAGATCTGACAACAAATCTGTCGGAGTTAACCGGGCGCATCAACCGGGGCGAGGGATCAATTGGAAAAATGTTCGCCGAAGAAACCCTTTATAATGAGATGACCGATCTGGTCGCCTCGTTGACCATCCTCATTAGTGATATGCAAAAAAGCCAGAAGAAAATTGTATCCTCACTGGAAAGCCTGACCGGCAATGTCGATGAAATCGCCAAGAAGGCCAACAAAAACGAGGGTACCATTGGTAAGTTGCTGTCTGACCCGGGCTTGTACGACAATATTCACGCATCATCTGGCCGCATCGATTCCATCCTTGCCAAGATAAATGCCGGGCGCGGCACCGCCGGCGCCATGGTCAATGATGACGAGTTGTACGAAGAGATAAAAAATCTTATTGTCAGAATT
>QNAH01000373.1 GCA_003641425.1 Candidatus Zixiibacteriota bacterium | reverse complement strand
GTTGGGTGGGGTACCATTTTGATTGAAAATCGGGTATCCCACCCAACGGGTGGGTCGGTGTGATTATGCAATTGAGTCAATCTCAAGCAACGCATCCCGAAATCCGCAATAATATCGACAACTGCTCCACATATATTCCGATGGATTTCTTGCGAGTCCTCTTTTAACCGGATTATTGTGACAATAAGATACCTTTTGCCATAAAGATTCCTCCGATCGTATATTATGGTCATAGCATCTTCGCATCCATAAAACAAATCTTTCTTTACGATTCCTTATGGTAACAAAATTATGCAATGATTTTCTGCCGTATGTAGACATTAACTCATGAATTTTCTTTGAGGTCATTCGTTTATATTCTCCAATTATGAATCCGACAGAATCAATACCTGTCGGAATAACATTAAGACGCAGATGTTCCGGCATTATAACATAGGCTATTAATTTAAGATTAAATCTGTTGCGTATCTCTTCAAGGTCATCGATCAGGATATATCTCATAGCATTGTTGGTAAATATAGGCATACGCTTATGTGTGCAAATGGTGATAAATCTGGCCCTGCCGTCGTAATCGTAATGTTTTAGTTTCATAATCCTAAGAGTGCCATTTTATGCATTTGATGTAAAATTAGCTTATTGCCGTATATATATGTACCCACCCGTTGGGTGGGGTACCATTATAGACCACCATTGTATTTAATTTTTTTAAGTATAAATCATTATCCTGACAGGGGGCGTCAGGAAAAGTGAATGTGGGAATAATAAATTAGGCAGGATCGCTTATTCCGCCAAGGCGGAATTTCGGATCCTGCCCTACTAAAAATAGTACCGAATCCTTTCTCTCCTGAAATTCGGCGCAACCTTATGCCCTGCCCGCTTGTTTAATCTACAAACAATATTTTATTGACATTGGGCCGACAAATGGCCATCTTATAAGATTATAGCGGGTTTGCAAGCGATTGATATTATGAATAACGGATCAATATTAAGCCAGAACGTGCTGGTTTTGAACCAGAATTATGAGCCTCTTTCGGTCTGTTCGGCCAAACGGGCCTTTCTGCTTATTTTTATGGGCAAGGCCGAGATGATCGAAAAATACGACGGTGTCAAGATACACTCGATCCTGACTTCCTATCCCCTGCCGTCGGTGGTCAGGCTGGAGCGGTATATCAAGTCGCCGCGCAAGAAGATCCTGTTGAGCCGCAAGAATATAATCATCCGCGACAAGGCCACCTGCTGTTACTGCGGTTCGACTAAGGGACCGATGACGGTCGATCATATTATCCCCAAACGTCTGGGCGGTTCGGACAGTTGGGAAAACCTGGTCTGCGCCTGCGACCGGTGCAACAACAAAAAGGGCGATCGGATACCGGCCAAGGCCGGGATGAAGCTTCTCAGGAAACCCAAGCGCCCGACTCATATAACCTATATTCAGCGCTTTATTGGCGTCAATGACGATAGATGGAAGCCTTATCTTTTTATGGAGTGAGCAATGCCGAATAAGAAGACAATCCTCTCGGGAATGCAGCCGACCGGAACCGGACAACTTCACCTGGGCAATTACGAGGGCGCCCTCAAGAATTGGGTGAAGCTTCAGGACGAATACAATATGTACTGCTGTATTGTCGACTGGCACACGCTCACTGCCGGCTTTGAAAACTCGGTGAATCTGAAAGACTGTATTTTCAATGTCGCCGCCGATTATCTCTCGGCAGGGCTCGACCCGGAAAAGTGCGCCATTTTTATCCAGTCCGATGTCAAGGAGCATGCCGAACTGCATTTGCTGTTTTCGATGATGATCTCGGTACCGACTTTGACACGCCTGCCGACTTTTGTCGAGAAAAAAGAGGAGATCGGTCTGGACAATTACGGCTTTCTCGGCTATCCGGTTCTTCAGGCGGCCGATATCTGCATCTACAACGCCGATTTTGTGCCGGTCGGGAAGGACCAGGAGAAACATATCTGGCTGGCCGCCGACCTGGCTAAGCGGTTCAATAATACGTACGGCGAGACGCTGGTGGAACCGAAGGCGCTGTTCACCAAGATCCCGGTGGTGCCGGGCTCGGACGGCAAGAAGATGTCGAAATCATACGGCAACACGCTGATGCTGAACGAGAGCGCCGAGGAGACCGAGGCCAAGCTGAAAAGATATTTCACCGATCCGGAGAAGCTCCGCAAGGGTGATCCGGGGCACCCGGATATATGCCCGGTTTACATGCTTCACAAGATATATACGCCGGATCACGAGAAGGAAATCGCACCGCCGTGCAAGACCGGCGAGCTGGGTTGTGTCGATTGCAAGAAAAAACTGGCCAAAAATCTGAATGGGGCGCTGGAACCGATCAGAAAAAAAAGACTTGTTATTGAGCAAAATAAAGATTATGTCTGGGATGTGCTCAAGAACGGTGCAACCAGGGCCAGGGAGAGAGCCGCGGCGGTAATGGCCGCAGTCCGCTCCGCAATGAAAATGGATTATTACAAATGATAAATACCCCGAAGGATAATTACTCGGTCAACCTGGAAGTATTTCACGGACCGCTTGACCTGCTTTTGTATCTTATTAAAAAAGACGAAATCGATATTTACGATATACCCATCGCCCGGGTGACCGAGCAGTATATGCAGTACCTGGAAGTGATGCAGATACTCAATCTCGAACTGGCCGGCGAATATATCCTGATGGCGGCAACGCTTATCCGTATCAAGGCGCGATTGCTTCTCCCCCGCGACGAATCCGAGGGCGATGAGCCCGATCCGCGCGAGGAGCTGGTGGCGGCACTCCTGGAGTACAAGAAATTCAAGGAGGCCAGCGAGATACTTCGCGAGAAAAGAATTCTCGAAGAGCGGCTGTATGTCCCTCCGCCGGTCGGCGGCGGCAACGGCAAGAAGGATAAAGTTGTCCTGCTCAATACGACCACCCTGTTCGACATGATGACCGCTTTCAAGGAGGTGCTCGAGCGTCTCGACAGCGAACGGATGTACGAGATCAATCCAGAGGAAGCTACGATCGAGGACCGGGTTGCCAAAATTATGGACATATTGTCCGAGAAGGAATCGGCCGCTTTCCAGGAGCTGTTTGCCGATGTGCCGCGTAAGATCATCGCCATCCTCACCTTCCTGGCGATACTGGAGCTGGTCAAACTGAAGAGGATCACGGTGCGGCAGTCGCTGGCTTTTTCGGAGATCCGGGTTTACCGTGCGGAGCAGTTCAACAGTCCGCACCCGGCTATAGAATTTATC
>QNAH01000372.1 GCA_003641425.1 Candidatus Zixiibacteriota bacterium | reverse complement strand
GATTTTCTTATGCCGCTGGTGACAGCCGATCTGCATCTGAAAATATTTTTTGGATTGTGCCTGATAACGATTCTCTGGAAAGGGGATAAGCGCCTGAGAATCGCGGTTATTTTTTCGCTGATCGTCGTGACCATAACCGATCAGCTTTCAAGCACGGTATTAAAACACATGATAGAACGGCCGCGGCCTTGCCATATAATGGATGTGCATCTTCTTGTCGGATGCGGTTCCGGTTTTTCGATGCCGTCATCGCATGCGGCCAATCTATTCGGGCAGGCCTATTTTTTCAGAGAAATCGCCCGCCCATCGGCAAAATTCCTGATCCCTCTGGCGATTATCGTTGCCCTCTCCCGTGTTTTTGTCGGTGTGCACTATCCGGCCGATATTTTAGTCGGGGCGGCGGTGGGCACGTTGTCCGGCTGGGCCGTCGGAGCAGGATATAATTATATATACAGCAGGTGGTTTAAGAGTGGACCAATACCGGGAGGTGAGAAAAATGGCGATAAAGATCGAAGTCAGACAGGGTGATATCACCGAAGCCGACACCGAGGCGATTGTCAATGCGGCCAATAATCATCTCTGGATGGGTTCCGGGGTGGCCGGGGCGATCAAACGCAAAGGCGGAATCGAGATCGAAGAGGATGCCGTGTCCAAAGGCCCGATTGAAATCGGTCAGGCAGTCGAGTCGATTGCAGGAAGACTCCCATACAAGTATGTCATTCACGCCGCCGGAATGGGTCAGGATCTCAGGACGAACGAACAAATTGTCTATGAAACGACAAAAAATTCTCTCTTGCTGGCTGATAGTCTGGGAGTCGAGTCAATTGCATTTCCCGCAATTGGAACCGGTGTGGGCGGATTTCCGCTTGATCTCTGCGCCGAAAAAATGATAGGGGCCGCAAAGGATCTGGCTGATCAGTTGAAAACACTGAAAAGAGTCGTCTTTATTATGTTCGACAAGGCGGCTTTCGACGCCTTCAATGCCGAACTTAACGATATATTTTGAGATCGAGAACCAATCAATAGACTAAGTGATTATCCCGGCAGATATGACCAAAAGCATTGTTAAATGGCCGCAACGGCTTACAATCGTTCAATACAAAAACAAAAATGTTGAATTGTTATATGATATGGCATGGCAGAGGGCCGATTGCCCGATCGAGTGTCAGATTGAGAATATTTTAATCTGGTAATACGGGATGTATAATGAAATGACAAAATGGAAAAAGCGGCGGAAAGTGCAGCCTTGTAATGCTACCTCAAACGACTTTCTTTTTTACTTTCTCAGCCTTACATTTAGATCGCCGTCAAAAATGAGAGAGTCATTCCTCAGGTTGAAGTATTTTCCCGACAGGAAAGCATGAAACCGGGATGACCTGACCGAATCGATCTTGATATATCCTTCTCGACATTCATAGTGTTTCAGGCTGTCGGCGGTTTCATAAAAGCCGATCAGACGGCAAATCGAATTGCCGGCGATATCCAGGGAGTCGCCCTCATTGATAAACGGAATCGCCGCATAGAGCCGATACTCGATCTCACCGATGGCCGTAATAAGGCCGGTCGCTACTTCGCTCTGTTCCGGATGAACAGCATTCTGAATGGTCGTCAGGACAATCATGTCGCCGTCGCGGAGGGGCCGGAGATCGTGACGGTGATTCAATTCATGACCGATTTGATAGTAGGTTTCGTTATGACTCAGGTGCAGACGGTTCTCGCCATTGATCTCATAGAGTATCGGTCTCAACCGATTATTGCATGATACGGTGGCGAAGAGGACAAGTGCGGCAATGATGATAATTTTGTATTTCATAATTCTTATATCGGCATTTCAACCATTCTATATTTTTTATACAATTTCCCGCCCATATTTTCGGCGGCCCGGCACATTAATTCATTGCTTTCCAGTATCCATGACATTTCGGCCCAGTGATAGCCTTTGCGGGTTCCCCGGTTGAATGTCTCCACATAAAAAAGGGTATCGATGCCGCGCTTTTGGTACTTGTGTACCACGCCGAGCGTGACGACCCTGAGACCGTCGATTTTGTTGCGTATTTTCATATTCCAGATCAATTTGAAAATACCCGTGGGGAAAAGCCGTCCGTTGAGTTTTTTGAGAACTATGTTAATATCGGGCAGGGCCAAAGAAAAACCGGCCGGTTCATCATCAATTTCGGCAATCAGAACCAGGTCGGGATCGACGATTTGCTTGAGATCTTTGCCCATGTGTCTGAACTCCTCATCAGGCATGGGTACAAAGCCCCAGTTGTCCGACCAGGCATTGTTATAAATATAATTGATTCTTTTAATCTCTTCATCGAACCGCGACATGTTCAGCGTTCTGATTTTTATTTTATTCCGTTCTTTTATTCTGTTGGCGACCTTGATAAGTCTTTCCGGGAAAGGGACACTGTCATCTATAAGATATGCGTGCAGATCCATCACTTTTTTCAGGCCGAATTTTTCCGCCAGTTTGGGAAGATAGGGAGGATTGTATGGATTCATGACGACAGGCGGGCTGTCGAATCCCTCAACCAGGAACCCGACCTCATGATTGGTCGAAAAATTGGCCGGCCCGCGCATCTTTTCCATACCTTCCGATTTCAAGGTTATCATAGCCACCTTGAGCAATTTGGCGGCCACCTCATAATCATCGATACAATCGAAGAAGCCGAAAAAACCGACATTCTCGTTGTGGAATTCATTGTGATTGTAGTTGATACAGGTGGCAATTCGGCCGACCGGCTCATCATCCCGCGTAGCGACGAATAATTTTGTTCTGGCCCCGCGGTAAAACGGATTTTTTTTCTTGTCAAAAAATTCCTTCCGTTCAGAGATCAACGGTGCAACCCAATTGGGTACATCCTTATATAACTTAAACGGCAGGTTTATAAAAACGTGCAGAAGTTTCGATGATTCTACTTCAATGACATTCAGATTCTGGGACATCTTGGCATTTCTCAGGATATAATACCAAGTTTTTTGCCGATCTTCGCGAATACTTCCAAAACCCGGTCAAGTTGATCCTCGGTATGGGTAGCGGTGTAGGAAGTTCTCAAAAGCGAATTACCGGGCGCGACCGCCGGAGATACAATGGCATTGGCAAAAACTCCATTTTCGAACAGCTCTTTCCAGAATGCAAAAGTGGCCATATCCTCGCCTATGTATATCGGGACAACCGGGGTTTCGGTGGCACCGATTTTGAAACCGAGTTCTCTGAACCCGCGGTGCATCTTATGCGTGTTCT
>QNAH01000371.1 GCA_003641425.1 Candidatus Zixiibacteriota bacterium | reverse complement strand
TCGCTCCAAGGGGATCGTCAGATCCCCGCTTTTGGCCTGGATCTGGCGCTTGCCCTGAGCCTGCCGAAGGAATCCAGGCCGAGCAAAGTTGGATCTACCGAGTCTCGAATATTCTGTGCATCCCCGACTTGACTCGTCCCAAAACAATGATACAATATTCCCGTTATGGTCATCGAAAAACGAACCTCCATCCACCATCACGAGTTCTTGCCACCCGACCGGGGAGGACGGATCTAGTTCGCCTGAACTGATCCTCAAATATCTAGCCCTCCTGGTCAACCCGGCGAGGGCTTTTTTTTTATTTGTTAGGAGCATGCGATGAAGCAACACACCGACATCCGTCTCTCACTGCCCAGTAAGGGCCGCATGGCCCAGGCCGCGCTGGATTTATTGGCCTCCTGTGGCCTGGAGGTAAACAAGCCCAACCCCCGCCAGTACGCCGCCCGCATCCCGGCCCTGCCCGACTTGACCGTCCTCTTCCAGCGGCCCGGCGACATCGTGGTCAGCGTGCGCGATGGCAGCGTGGACTTTGGCATCACCGGAATGGATGTGGTGGCCGAGCGCCGGGGTGACAATGGCGCCGTGCTCGTGCTCCACGACATGCTCAACTTTGGCCACTGCCACCTGGCCCTGGCCGTGCCGGAAGCGTGGGAGACAGTACACACGATGGCCGACCTGGCCACCCGTGCCCTGGCCCACCCGCTCCGAGTGGCAACAAAGTTCCCCTACCTCACTGCCGGCTTTTTAACCCGCCACGATATTCCCTTCACACTCATCCACGCCGAGGGGACGCTGGAAGTTGCCCCAGCCATCGGTTACGCCGACCTTATCGCCGACCTGGTCTCCTCCGGGCAGACATTGCGCGACAACCGGCTGCGCTCCCTGGACGACGGCACCATCATTCACTCCCAGGCCGTTCTGATCGCCAATCGGATCGCTCTCAAAACACGTCCGGAGGTGCTGGCTGTGGCTCGCACGCTGCTCGAGTTCATCGAGGCGCATCTGCGGGCCGTGGATCACGTATCCGTGTTCGCCAACGTGCGTGGCGTTTCGCCCCAGGCCATCGCCCAGCGGATGTTTGCCCAAGAGACCCTCGGCGGGCTCCAGGGACCGACCATCTCGCCGGTGGTCGCCCGGGACGGGAACCCCAACTGGTATGCCGTCCACATCGTCGTGCGCCGGGCGCAACTCTTCCAGGTCGTAGCCGAATTGCGCGCCGTCGGCGGCAGCGGCGTCGTCGTCACACCGGTAACGTACATCTTTGAGGAAGAACCGGCTCGCTACCGGGCGATGATGGAAGCGATTCGGGAGACAAGAAGAGGGGAAGACAGGGAGAGGGGGAGATGATAAAGATTTTTGAGGACGTGAGTGAGGCGCAGGGGACAGTGTTGCGGAGGCGAGATATGATGGCGCTTGACGACGTGCCGGAGCCGGTGCGGGCGGGTATCCGGCGCGTGTTCGGCCAGGAACTGACACCTGATGCAGCCGTGGCCCGCATCCTGGCCGACGTGCGCCAGCGCGGTGACGAGGCACTGCGTGACTGGACGGCTCGGACTGACGGCCTGGTGCTCAACGACCTGGAAGTGCCAGTGGAAACCCTGGCCGCTGCCCACGCCTCCCTCCCCTCCGACCTGGCCGACGCGCTGAACCTGGCCGCCGAGCGCATACGCGCCTTCCACACCCGCCAGCCCATCTCCTCCTGGACGACGACTGAACTGGGCGGGACGCTGGGCCAGCGGGTGAGGCCGCTGGCGCGAGTGGGCGTCTACGTGCCCGGCGGCGGTGCCCCACTGCCCTCGTCGCTGCTGATGACCGTGATCCCAGCCCGCGTGGCCGGCGTGGACGAGATCATCGTCTGTACCCCACCGGGGCGCGAGAGTGGTTACGTGCCCGACGTCACTCTGGCCGCGGCCCACATCGCCGGCGTGAACCGGCTCTTCCGGCTGGGAGGTACGCAGGCTATCGGGGCGCTGGCCTACGGCACCGTGACCGTGCCCCGCGTGGACAAGATCGTGGGAGCCGGGGGACTATTCACCACGCTGGCTAAACGACAGGTCTACGGCCAGGTGGGGCTGGATGGGCTGTACGGGCCGACAGAGACGATCGTCGTGGCCGACGCCACGGCCAACCCGGCCTGGGTGGCTGCCGACCTGCTGGCCCAGGCGGAGCACGACGTGTTGGCCACCGCCATCCTGCTCACGCCCTCCCGCCCGCTGGCCGAGGCGGTACAGGCCGAGATCGCCCGGCAGGTGGTAGGGGCAGAGGCTAGCCCTTGCCCCTACAGCCGGGCCGATGTCATCGCGGCGTCGCTGGCCGGACAAGGCGGCATCGTCCTCACCCCCGACCTGGAAACCGCCGTCCGCCTGGCCGACGAGTTCGCGCCGGAGCACCTGTGCCTCTCCGTCCGGGAGCCGGAAGTGTGGGCCGAACGCATCCACAACGCGGGCGGGCTTTTCCTGGGCGAAACGTCGTTCGAGGTGTTGGGCGACTATGTGTCCGGACCAAGCCACGTGATGCCCACCGGCGGCACAGCGAGATGGGCCTCACCGGTGAACGTGCTCGATTTCGTCAAGATCACCAGCATCATCGCGTTGGATGCGGAGACGGCGGTCAGTCTTAGCCCGGTGGCCGCTCGCCTGGCTCGCGCCGAATCGCTCACCGCCCACGCTGCTGCGGCGGAACAGAGGGTCAACGGATAGAACGGATGAAGCAGAAAAGTTGTCATGACCCTTGGCTCACCACCAAGGACGAAAATGCGTATCGGACTCCCGAACTTGTTCGGGGCCACCGCAACAAGTTGCGGACTCCGAACCACCGCGGAGGGCTATTTTCGAAAAAGATAAACAAAGCGATCACCTCGGAGGTAAAATAATGCTATCCGTTCCATTCGTTCCATCCGTTGACCTGATCCGTCCCAACGTCGCCACGATGGAGCCCTACACCCCCATCTTTCCCCTCGACGTCCTCGCCGCTCGTCTGGGACGCACTCCCGACGACATCATCAAACTGGACGCCAACGAGAATCCCTACGGTACCCCGCCACAGGTGCGAGAGGCCCTGGCCAACCTGCGCTACGTACACATCTACCCCGACCCGGAGAGCCGCGCCCTGCGGGAGGCCCTGGCCGACTTTACCGGTCTCCCCGCCGGCCTTCTGATGGCCGGAGCCGGCGCCGACGAACTGATTGACCTGACGATGCGCCTCTTCCTCCAACCCGGCGATGCCATCATCAACTGCCCACCCACCTT
>QNAH01000370.1 GCA_003641425.1 Candidatus Zixiibacteriota bacterium | reverse complement strand
CTGCCGTTGTCAACCGTGATGGCTTGGTAGGTTGCGACCGGGGTGGTCGAACCGTTCTCGGTGACGACAAAGATGTACGATCCGCCATCGAGTTCCGTGTAAGCGGTAACGTCTTTGAAAGAGGTATTTTCAAAGGCTGTCGGACCGTCACCGGTGAACAACTTGATATCGAACGCAGGCGCATCGGGCGAGGTATGCACAAAGCGCAGTTTAGCCATGCCGGCATTCGGGGCCCGGTCATCATCGACCTGAACGGCATCGATCATGGCGAACTCATCCACTATAAAGGCGGTGTATTCGTGACCCCTGGTATATGCAACATTGGTATCGATCACGACCGGAACCGTCAACCCTGTCGGGGTCATCTGAATATTCCGGATTCCGGCATCGACCTCACCGTAGCCCGCGACCCCGCTATAAGGTAAGCCGGAAATCCCGACCACACCATCAACCCAGACATCCAGATCGGGTGCATCATAACTGGTATTGATAACACGGATCTGCGCGGTCATCGGGTATTCCACCAGATCGACATAGGTGTTGCCGTCGCCGTTGTCGATGAAAACACGGACGCCGAACGGATAAGCATCCCCGTCATCCAGTGTTCCGTGCGCGACGATAGTGTAAACGGTATTGTTGCTGAGGGTAACCGGATCGAAAGCGATGACCTCGTTGGTGTCGCCCGTCGCAGTTATCACAAAGGAATAATCTCCGGCGGCCATTTCTATATAGTCAGATATACCCTTGAAGGTGGCATTGGAGAACACGATTTCGCCTGAGCCGATGCCAACCTTGACATCGACGTCGGGCGCATCGGGAGAAGCGTGAACAAAGCGTACCTTGGCCGCCGAGACCACCGGTTCGCGCAGATCAGCGTCATAAACGGCGTCGATCAGGGCGACTTCGTCAACGGCGAAAATGGTGTAGTCGATATCGGCGCCCAATGTCAGGGTGACATCGATTACCGGCGTGCCGCTTCCGGTCGGGTTGATGGTGATGTTTCGTGTGCCGGCTGAGTAATCCGAATAACCGCTTGTCAGTCCATATGCAAGATCCTGGAAGAACATATCGCCATCGACGAATATATCGACATTGGGGGCATCGTAACTGGTGTGTATCACCCGAAGATTTGTCTGGGCGGCAACCAGGTCGACATAAGCATTGCCGTTTCCGTTATCGTCAAAAACACGAATAGTGGATTCGACCGCATCGCCCTCATCGAATGTGCCCATGGCGACAATTGTGTAAACATCACCGGCGGCGAGATCGATAGGATCGAAGACGACGATTTCATCGGTCATCCCGGTTTCGGTGACAACAAATGAGTAAGCGCCGGGTGTTACCGTTATATAATTTTCAATATCCTTGAAAGCAACATTGGCAAAGGTGGCGGCCGCCATACCGCTTCCGACTTTTATATCGACAGTAGGCGCATCCGGCATGGCGTGAATAAACCTGATCTTTGCATTGGCCGGATCCGGGGTGCGGTCATCGACCGCATACAGGGCATCGATCAGCGCCAGCTCGTCAACGGCGAGAATGGTGTATTCGAAGTTTTTCTGAAGCATCAAATCGATACTTATGACCTCCGGGGTGGCCGAACCGGCGGGGGTCACGACAATATTCCGGAGACCGGAATTGACTTCGGTATATGACGATGCCAACCCGAAATTAAGAGCCGCGATCTCGACGACATCATCGAGACGAATATCAACGGCGGAAGCATCATAACTGGTGTGGATGACGCGAATATTCGAAGTCGGCGGAAGCGCAGTGAGATCGACATAACTGCTACCGTCATCATTGTCAATGAAAACCCGGACACCGAAGGGATAACTGTCGAGAGAATCCAGCGTTCCGTGAGCTACTACAGTATAAACATTGCCGTTGACCAGGCTGATCGGCTCGAAGATAAGCAGGTCCTCGGTCGCCGAGGCGGCTGTGATCACAAAGGTGGCATCACCGCCGGCAAGAGTCGTGTAATCGGTAATATCGGTAAAGGCGACATTCTCGACTACAGGTGTCCCATCGGCCGTATTAAGTTTGAGATCGATTGCCGGCGCATCGGGAACGGCGTGGACCACGCGGACCCTGGCCGCGGCGTCGTCCGGGGTGCGGTCATCGGCGGTATAGACGGCCGTAATTGAGGAAAGCTGATCCATTGCAAAGACGGTGTAATCGGTATAGGCATCCAGAGTCGGGGTAATATCGATGACAGCCGGAGTGGTCGTCCCGGTCTGGGTAACGACAAGGTTACGCGTTCCGGCATTAAGATCGGCATAGCCGGTGGAAATTCCGTATCCGATTCCGGTGAAGGCGGTGGCGCCGTCCACCCAGATATCGACATCAGGAGCATCATAGCTGGTATGAATGACACGGACACCAGTTGTTGCCGGAATAAGATCGACATATTCATCACCATCGCCGTTATCTATGAAAACTCTCACACCGAACGGGTAAGCATCGTTGCCGTCGAGCGTCCCGTGAGCGACAATGGTATAAACCGAGCCTACAGTGAGATCGACCGGGTCGAACACTACGACTTCATCGGTCGAACCTGTCGGCGTGATCACGAAATTGTACGTTCCGGCGCCGACTTCTATATAATCGCTTATATCCTTGAAACTCGAGTTGGTGAAGACCGCCGTGCCCGAACCGGTGTCGAGTTTGATATCCACAGCCGGGGCATCGGGCGATGCGTGAACAAGGCGGATTTTGGCATCGGTAGCGCTTGGAGAGCGATCATCGACAACATAAAGGGCATCGATCTGAGCCAGTTCGTCCACGGCAATAACCGTATAATCGAGGTTATCCACAATATTAAGATCAAAATCGATTACCGCCGGGGATGTGGTTCCGGCCGATGTGACGGTGATATTGCGCAGACCGGCATCAACATCCCTGTAACCCGATGACATGCCATAAGCGATATTTCCTGCGGCCAGACCGGCATCGATACGGAAATCGACCAGACCGGCATCATAACTTGTCTGAAGAAGGCGAATATTGGTCTGGATCGGCTGGAGATCGACAAATGAATCGCCATTGTTGTTGTCGATATAGGCTCTTACCTGAAGCGGGTACTCGTCGGAATTGTCGAAGGAACCATGAACCATAATCGTCAGGACCTGCTCGTCGATAAATGTAATCGGATTGAGTACCACCACTTCGTCGGTCGAACCCGTCGGTGTTATGGCAAATGTAAACGTCCCGGGGTCAACTTCGAGATATGATGTGATATCTTTGAAGGCCAGG
>QNAH01000369.1 GCA_003641425.1 Candidatus Zixiibacteriota bacterium | reverse complement strand
CGGATTGTGCCCAGTCGATCGGTAAGGTGCCGGTCGGGGTGAATGAACTCAAGGTCGATCTGCTTTCGGTCGCCGGACACAAACTATACGGGCCCAAGGGAATCGGGGCGCTGTATATCGGGCCGGGGATCAAACTCGAAAAGCAGGTGCATGGTGCCGATCATGAGATGAACCTTCGGGCCGGGACAGAAAATGTTATCGAGATGGTCGGTCTGGGTAAAGCCTGTGAATTGATCGGCGATGATGTGGCCGAACACGGCAAACATCTGAAAAAACTCCGCGACCGCCTCGAAAACGGAATCAGGCGAAAATTCCCCGATATAAAAATTAACGGCCATCCCGAAAAACGGCTTCCCAATACGGCCAGTATCAGTTTCAGGGGGCTCGAGGCCAATACCATTCTTTCTGAACTGAGCGGCGTTGCCGCCTCGGCCGGGGCCGCCTGCCACAGCGACAATATCGATGTCTCGAGTGTGCTCGAAGCGATGAATGTTCCGCTGGAGTACGCCATGGGGACGATCCGTTTCTCCGTCGGACGGTTTACCACCACCGATGAGATAGATCGGGCAATAGAGGAAATAATTACCGTCGTCGAGAGACTTCAACCGGCCGGCGCGGAAATAATATCGAAGGTATCATCCGGTGAAATAAAACTGACACAGTACACTCACGGGCTCGGATGCGCCTGTAAACTTCGCCCGCAGTTGCTTGAAGAAATCCTGAAAAAGATGCCGGCGTCCGATGATGCCGCCATCATGGTGGGGACGGATACTTCGGATGATGCCGCGGTGTATCGTCTCGATGACAGGACAGCGATTGTCCAGACGGTCGATTTTTTCACGCCGATTGTCGATGACCCGTATCAATTCGGCGCCATTGCGGCGGCCAATTCGCTCAGCGATATTTACGCCATGGGCGGAAGACCGCTGTTTGCCCTTAATATAGTCGGGTTCCCCAGTAACCGTTTGCCGATGGATGTCCTCGAGAAAATACTGTCAGGTGCACAGGCGGTGGCGAAAGAGGCCGGGATCTCGATAATCGGCGGGCACACGGTCGATGACACCGAGCCGAAATTCGGGCTGGCCGTCACCGGGGTTATAAATCCCGACCGGATTGTCACCAACCGCACGGCTGAAGAAGGCGACAGCCTCATCCTGACCAAGAAAATCGGCACCGGGATTTTAACCACCGCCATGAAACAGGGCCTGCTTGAAAAAGACGATGAAAAAATCCTGGTGGATACAATGTTGGCACTTAACCGTACCTCCGCCGAGGTGATGCAATCAATTGGGGTCAATGCCTGCACCGACATCACCGGATTCGGCCTGCTGGGGCATCTGCTGGAAATGCTGACCGGATCGGGCAAAGCGGCCGAGATCAGCGCCGGGGCGATTCCTATTTTACCGGGCGCGATGGATCTGGCCGTTTCGGGCGTTATCCCGGGGGGAACACATGACAACATGGCATATACTTCGAATCACGTGCAGTACGATGACCGGCTGTCGGAAATCCGGCGCTTGATTCTAAACGACGCCCAGACTTCGGGCGGCCTGCTGATATCGGCGGCGCATGATAAAGCGGCGGCTCTGATTGAGGGACTGAAAGATAAAGGTGTTGACGACGCGGTCATAATCGGCAGGGTCATTCCCGAAGGTAAATCAAGAATAACCGTAAATTTATAGTCTCGAATTGACCTCCAAATCATGAGCATCTACAAAAAAGCGGCTGAGATGGTCAAACATTCCGGCCGGATTACCGCCTTCACCGGGGCGGGGATCTCGGTTGAAAGCGGTATTCCCCCGTTTCGTGGCGATGACGGTTTGTGGAGTAAGTACGATCCTGCCCTGCTGGATATCAATTATTTCCGGGCCTACCCGGAAAAATCATGGCCGGTTATCAAAGAAATTTTTTATGATTTTTTCGGAAAAGCCAAACCGAACGCGGCGCATCGGGCGTTGGCGGTACTTGAGAAAAACGGCATGGTGCAGACAGTCATCACCCAAAATATCGACAATTTACATCAGGAAGCCGGGAGCAAAGAGGTTTACGAATTTCATGGTAATTCGCAGTATCTGATCTGCGATTCATGCGCCGGAAGGTATCATGTGTCGGAGGTCAATCTCGATGAGATGCCGCCATATTGCCGTCAATGCGGCGGCCTTCTCAAGCCGGATTTTGTTTTTTTTGGTGAGGCCATCCCCCAAGGCGTCTATGCCCGGTCGGTCAGGGAGGCGCAACTGTCTGACCTCTTTATCCTTATCGGCACCACCGGCGAGGTGGTCCCCGCCTCGATGATCCCGCCGCTGGCCAAAAGCCGGGGCGCCTCGATTATCGAGATCAATATCGATCCGTCGAACTACACCGAGCGGATTTCGGATTTATTCATACAGGCAAAGGCGACCGAGGGGATGATCGGTCTGATGGATGCGCTGGGGATTCCTCTCCCCCCGGAATAAGCTAAATCATCTACCGGACGCGCAGGCCGGCAATCTTGACGGCCCCGCGGTGATAACCGTCGGGAAACAGCGCTTCAAGATCACTTAAATCGATTTTATTATCCTCGCAGGTTTGAATTACAGTCGGTATTTCGCTGGTTTCCCGGAAGTGCATGCGCAGGTAATTGATAATTTTCCAGTGCTGTTCGGTTAGAAAACCGCCCGGGATTTTGGCATCATAAACCCGATGAGCGGCGTAGTACTCATCCCAGTCATCGGGATTGATCAGAAAACCTCGGACATCGACCCGATATGTTTTCGAGGCCGATATAACATTCAAATCGTCGGCAGTTTTGGGCAGACTGGATTCACTCAGATACCCTTCCTTGTAGGTTATACCGGCCAGGCGGCAGGCGCCGCGAAGGTACCCGGTGGGAAACAGCCTTTTCAATTGTTTGAGGGTCAAGCCGCAATTGCGGCAGGTTTCATAGACCAGCGGGCACCGGCCGGTAGTCTCGAAATTTTTCCTGATATATTTGATGACATCCCAATGCTCGCCGGAAAGGCCCTTTACCATCCCGATTTTTTCCGCCATGCCAACCGCGAATCCTTCATCCCACTTTCTAAAATCGAGCAGGAAGTTATTCTCGTCGATTTTGTATTCCTTGCCATTAATGGTATAACTGAGCATAATTCCTCCCGTGTGTTTAAATCGATATTATTTCATATCGGGCCGGAACAAGAGCTATCGAGAGAGATACCCGGCCGAGATAATTTACCCGTTAAAATGATCGCACTGTATTAAATATATATTGATAAGATGGAGCGT
>QNAH01000368.1 GCA_003641425.1 Candidatus Zixiibacteriota bacterium | reverse complement strand
CTGTCTTCAACATCGGTGGAGATACTGAAAAGATCAATGAAACAAACAAGGTTGTTTCAGATCTCTGAAAAGGAAATAAGAAAGATACTGGACAAGAACTACTCAAATGATACAGATACCACAAAACTTGCCCGAGATATCAAGGACACATTCAACAGCTCCACCTGTCCAGATTACGCAAAAGAAGCTCTCGTCACCGATGTGAAATTCATTCTGATGCAGTATCATACCTTGAAAAAACAGAAACAACAGATTGAGAAAAAGATCAAGAGATCTGTGAATAAAATCAATCCCGAGAGTCTGAGTATACCCGGAGTTGGAGAGATAACATGTTCGATAATTCTTGGCTCTCTTGGAAACGTCAAAAGATTCAGGGACGGCAAGGCCATTACGGGCTATGCCGGGTTAGACCCTATCGTGACCCAATCAGGAAAATCTGTTAACCGGACTGGCCACATATCCAAGAGAGGCAATAAGTATCTGAGGACGGCATTGATCAATGCAGCTACTATTGGTATAAGATACAATCCTGTGTTGAAAGCCAGATATCATCATCTCAGAGACAAAGGTAAATCACATCTGGTGGCGTTGGTTGCATGTGCTCGCAAACTCTTGTTGATCATCTATTCCGTTGAAAAAAATGGAAAAAGATTCTACGTTCCAAGCTACATTCAAGATCAGTAAATGATAGGAATTTCCGCATAAGGTCTTTCTTTTCGCAGGCATGTTCAGTTTTATTCAGGTCTGGTTGAACACGTTTCAACCTCATCGGCACCCTTTAACACGAACGTATTTCGGAACAATGATCGATCCATCGCCGTTTCAAATAGCAGTTCTTTCTTTGATACATGTTTATTCCTAGACAATTTAGAAAATGTGACCATCTCGGAAAGCAATGCATATTTCATTTCCTGTTCGTATAACGAATCGGATTTCGTTTACTTTCTGAACAATTCGAATGTCTGTTATTATGGGATATCTCTCAATGATAATATCAATGAAACATACAAACTCAAGAATTCTCATTTGTCATTGGTTGACATCTATTATGACGAACTCGAATTCGAGTGTCTTGATCCTCAATCCGAAATAACATATCGATGGTCGTTCGGGGTCCAACTACTGGATCCCGACGGTGAGGCACTGAACAATGAACAGGTCAGTATTATTGACAAGAACGGAGATACGCAAAAGACAGGGGTCACGGACTCGAATGGCCGTTTCCTGGGTATCATTGCCAAGGAAAGATCGATCACCCAGAGCGGTGTCGAGTATTTCAATCCATTCAAGATTCATATCAATGACTACCGATACCAGGATGATATTCCCGTATCGATCATCCACCCGGTCAATCTCACGTTATACTCCGATGGCGATCTGGACAGGGATGGGATATTTGATTCGTATGAGATCGATCCGGATGAAATTCATTTTTCAGCATTCGATCTGGCTCTGACGGAGTCCCAGATGGGATATTACAAGGGAAGTGAAGCAATAGTCAATATTGAGGATATTCTGACCAACAAATCCGTATTGGAATTGAACACAGGTGACTACAAACTACATCTTCAGATGAACACATTTTCACATATTGAAGATCTGAATGTAACCGTTCGTGTATCCAATACCACGAATACTTTATTGACCCAAGCATTCATGATCAACAACCAGCCAAGGTTTTTCTCAACAGATGTGTTCCATTTCTCCGATGATGTCGCATCGATCGAGGTTTATTCTTCTTCCGGAAATACTGAAAACATGTCCTTCATCCTGACAGGTCTAACCATTGAAAAAGTCACATCAGATTTCAACCAAATACTTGATCCGTTATGTGATGACCTTGATCTTGACGGATTGGATGACGGTCTGGAGTTCAATGAAAACACCTGTTTCATTGAAGCGGAAGAGATGATCCTCGATACCGATCAGATCGTATCGGAACCTGATGCCAGTAATAGAAGCGCCGTCGATCGATTGGCAAATGGGACCATTGTAAGTTCAAGGATAGATCTCAGTCCAGGAACATACGATCTTTATATCAAGGCAAGGTCAAATGGCAGATCTACAGGCAACCTCACAGTTACGATCAACGATACATGTTATTCGGTGATCTCGGTGAACGATACCTACAACTGGTATCACATAGACGATATAGAATTCCATGAGAATTCCATTCTTATCAAGGTGTTCGACAACAACTCAGAGGGAATAATCATCGATAAACTCATCATTGACAGAAATATTTCATCCCAGTCTGATTCCCAATTCACTCAGGAATTCTTCAGTTATGATAACAGGATCCCGCAAAGAGATAGAATAATACCTTTTGACAAATGGGTATGTTCGCATGACAGATATATCCTGTCAAAACCAGCGGTATACAATAACGTGGTATTCTATTCCACTCTATCCGGGTCCATCATCAAGGTGAATAGGGAAACAGGTGCTTGGATAGATGAATCGATCATAGTCACGAATATCAATGATATAACATACGCATCCTCCCCGGTGATAAACGAACAGAATAATATTGCGATTTGTTATTTCGAGGAGGGGAACGGAGACAATGATGCAATTGTTGGATTCTACCTAAATAACCTGACCCAGGCATACCAGATCAGTGTGAGTACTTGTTACGAGATCGAACGATCCGGTATTATATCGTATGATTCATATTTTTATTACTGTCTCTCTGGCGGCGGGATGCAATCGACCGTGGTATCAAGGCAAGCATCGAATGGGAACCTATTCTGGTCATATGCATGTCCGACCTCAACGTATCTCACAAGACCAATGATCAATTCCACTCAAAACGAACTTTATTTCGGTTCGGATGACGGGATTTTATACAAGGTTGATAACATCAATAATCAAAACCATAATCTGTTCCAGACCCAAGTACAATCATCACCAGATATGAGGTCCGTGTTGTTGGACTATGATCCAATTAACATGATAACGCTTACTTACAACGGTTTCGTAATCAAGATCAATAAGTCATCAGGATCAATCTATCAATACCCCAATACGGTCCAGAACGGGTTCCAGAACAGATTGATAACCCTTGATTCGACCTACTTGTATTATTGTGGGGTGGATGGTAATCTCACCCGGTACAACCTCGACGCAGAAAATGAGGAGTTCTCGGATATTCTGGTCGGTGAGGGTATACCGTATTTAACGGAAAATGAGATCATCATAAGCTATTACACATCGATCAAGTTTGTAAACCGAAATAATTTCAACCTGATCAGAGAATATGAAT
>QNAH01000367.1 GCA_003641425.1 Candidatus Zixiibacteriota bacterium | reverse complement strand
TGATAAAAGCATCGCCCGGTTTGGCGTTCTCAATAAGATTGGAGAAATCGGCCCTGCCTCTATCGAAGGCTAATATTATTCCCATCGCCTTCAAAATATCATTAACTGTTTTTTCGTATTCCAGTTTGAATTTTGGTAGAAAGACAGTGCCTTCTTTTTCATGGTATTTACGCATCCAGGTCAGCCAATTGTCGGAATCAATTTCGTTCAGGAATGATTTGTAATCCCGGTTTGTTTTGGACGGCAGAAATATATGCATTCGAATTTGTCCGCCCGCATAGTCAAGGGCGATCGATTGCATATCATGATTTTCAAAATAAGAGAATTTGCGCGATTGAGACATAAAGGTCGTTTTCTTCGGGCCGTTTTCAAGAGTTTGAAAATCGCGTATGGTGTTTGATTTCGGATCGAATCTGGTTTTCCATTCGCCCTTGAAATAGACGGCATTCAGAAGAAGCATCAGATCATCCGGGCTAATTCTCTCGATAATATTATGTATTTTGTTATTGGTTTTATCGTGAACCCATTGATTGATCGGCTCCGGGTCGTCGGCCCGATCCACTCCGGCGTCGTAGAAATTCGACACCAAATCAAGAAAGCTTCTATTAAATGGAGCATCGGTCAACATCCAGACCGAATTGGCTATGTTGAGTTCCACTTTCGGATCGGTGTTTTCAAGGGCTTTTGTTATCTTTTGGAAATAGTTATTGATGGCGTCATCCGACAGGCCGCCAAATCCGAGTGCGGCTCGCATTTCTTCTTTAGTCGGGCCATTGGCGCCGTTGAGAGTCATGGCAAGAACAGCGCGCATACTGAACGGCGATATGAAAGTATTATCTCCGGGGTCAGCCCGATTAATCTCATAGAAGAATTTCAGCGCAAATTCATTTGACCGCTTGATATTATCTGCCGTTGTCATGTTGCTATCGCCCGCCGACACTGCCGGCATTAACACGAAAATCGCGATAATCAGCAGAATCAGTCCGGCTCCTTTTCCTGTCAGCATGTTCACCTCCATATAAAAACGGTTCATTTATCTTCTCGAGATACATAAATCGAACCATTTTCTTCCCAATATCCTAAAAAATATTACATAAGCTTATATGTCAGGCCAAGAGCCAGGGTTTCTTTCAGACGGCCCTTTTTGCTTATCTGCTTATCATAAAGCAATTGCGTATAAAAAGTCACCTGGATATATTTTGATATCGAGGCCGTGATAGTGTTTTCCAGATTGACATCTATGGCTTTCCAGTAATCTTCAGCCTCGGTACCCTCAAAATCGTCTTTTTTGGAGAAGAAGAAGGCCCTGTAAAGACCAAGCTTGCCGACATAACCCAGCTTATCATTGAAGACCATGGTAACATCGGTTACCGATTCGAGGCCGCCGTCCAGCGAGGTGATATTTTCGGTTGTGGTCGGATCATCCGGCGAAACGGCATCACGATTGATATTTTCTTTGATGGCCAGGCCGAGACGGCTGAGAATTTCATCTTTGTCCTTTTTAAGCAAAGTCCTGGCAATACCGGCCGATTCGGTCAGTGTTATCGGATTGATATATCTTTTATTGGTATCGATTGAGGCATCAAAAAACTGGCTTTCGAATCTGAATGCGACATAGGGGTCAACCCATTTATGCAGTGTAAAAAGCCCCAGTGCTTCCAGGTCGATTTTATCGGTCGATTTTTCCGGCTTGGCCCATTTTTTTGTTTCTACATCCTGATTGTGTGTCTGGCCAAAAGCCAGCTTGACGGTATTCTTGAGATTAAATTTGGGCGAGACCTGTCTTTTAAAGACACCGTCGGCGTTGGCCACCCACGAAAAGCTTCCCGCCTCACCGCCTTCCCAGCTGTCGGAATATGCCGCCTGAGTTATATTAAGACCGAGATTGAATGATTTCTCCCACCCGGCTTCATCTTCGCCCGATGCTGAAATAGCCAATGCGAAGAAGACCGCTAGATAAAGCATTGAAAATCCTTTCATATTTCCTCCGATTTTTTTGATTAATACTATTGCCTAACCATCAAATAAAACTACTAAAACAAAATCAACAATTAATTTTCCATATTGTTTTATCTCATTACCATATTTGGCACAAATACGAGCCGCTGCCAAATGTTGTTGACAATTTAATAATGTGAAATTACTCTGGGAATGTGCAGGAAATGAATTTAAACTCCGAAGTGCAGTACCTTAAGGGCGTCGGTCCTCGTCGGGCCCAGATACTCAATGGAATAGGGGTACATTGTATTCGCGATCTGTTGTACTATCTTCCTCGCCGTTATATCGACCGGTCCATGATTGTCCCGATCGGTTCTCTCAAGGCCAACATGACGGCTACCGTGATCGGGAAGGTGATGGGTTCGGGGATTCTCATGGGCCGCCGGAAAAGGCTCGAAGTGGTGCTTGGTGATGACAGCGGCTATATTTCCCTGATATGGTTTGCCGGTTACAAGTATCTGGAGAAGATGTTCAAAAAAGGGGATATTCTTTCGGTAACAGGGCAGGTTACATATTTTCAACAGAGACAGATTGTGCATCCGGAGGTCGAACGGATCGAGGATGAGGCGGCCGAGTTGATTCACACCGGGCGTATTGTCCCGGTATATCCTTCGACCGGCGCCTTGAAAAAGGCTGGTATCACCGGCAGGGCGTTACGCCAGCTGGTCAGCCGCGCTCTGGAAATGGTGGGTGACAGGATCGATGATTATCTTCCCGATAAATTCAGAAAGGAAATCGATCTTCAGGCCCTGGGCAACGCCCTCCATCTGATTCATTATCCCGAGAAGGTCGATGATCCGGAGCGGGCCCGCAAGCGCCTCGCATTTGATGAACTGCTGGATTTACAGTACCTGATTCTTAAAAGCCGCAAGGACAAAAACCGGATTAGTAAGGGGCATGAATACGCCCGGCCGGGGAAAAAGGTGAAGGACTTTTTGAAAGCGCTTCCCTTCAGATTGACGGAGGATCAAAAGAAGACGACAGAACGAATACTTGCGGATATGCAGGCCGACAAGCCGATGCATCGCCTGATGCAAGGGGATGTCGGTTGCGGGAAGACAGTAGTCGCCCTGATAGCTTCGGTATATGCGGCAGAAAATGGATTACAGACCGCTTTTATGGCGCCGACCGAACTCCTGGCCGAGCAGCATTATAATAACTGGCGGCAACCGCTGGAAGATATCGGGATCACATCGTCGTTGATGACCGGGGCATTGAAGGCGGCAGACCGCAGGCGGATAAATGAGGCGGCGAAATCCGGAGACAG
>QNAH01000366.1 GCA_003641425.1 Candidatus Zixiibacteriota bacterium | reverse complement strand
ATTTGCTGTCAAGGTGGCTGACATCAAGATAGACATAATCCTCACCTGAAATTTTCAGTTCACTGTCGATGGCTCTGGCAACAATATCGCGCGGCGCCAGTTCCTTGAGCTTATGATATTTTTGCATGAATCGCTTACCGTCCGTAGTGGTAAGAATTCCCCCCTCGCCTCTGACCGCCTCGGAGATCAAAAACGGCCACCGCCCGGGATTATAAAGCGTTGTCGGATGAAACTGTACAAACTCGAGATTACCCACTCTTGCCCCGGCACGGTATGCCATCGCGACCCCGTCTCCAGTGGCGATTTTTGGATTGGTCGTATTGTAATAAACCTGACCCACTCCGCCGGTTGCCAGAAGCGTCACCGGCGCATAAAAACCGTTAAATTCGCGGTTGCGGGCGGTAAATGTATAACATCCGCCGCAATGCCGCCGGCCCTGGTGAATATAGGTGATCAGGTCCAGCGCAATCGTATCTTTGAATATATCGACATTGACCTTATGACGACAGGAATTCAACACCGCCCGCTCTATCTCCCGCCCGGTCAGATCGGCAGCATGAACGACCCGGTTGGTCGAATGTCCCCCCTCGCGGCCAAGATCATATTCTCCCTGCTTCTGAGTGAATTTGACACCTACCGAGACAAGATTCCGAATCGCCTCCGGACCGAAATGGACGATTTTGGATACAACATCCTCATGACATAATCCCGCCCCGCAGACAAGCGTATCGGATATATGTGATTCGAAACTATCGGTCCCTGAAATTACACTGGCAATCCCGCCCTGGGCATAGTTGGTATTCGAGGCCGTCTCGCTTTTCTTGGTTATAACCGCCACCCTGCGGTCGGGCATCAGTTCGGCCACCTTCTGTGCAAAAAACAACCCGGCAATCCCGGAGCCGATTACTACGAAATCATACTTTCTTTCCATTTATTCCTCGACCGCTTTCACCAGAGCCTTGAGTAAAGCCTCTCGCCCGGTGATGATATCAAGTCTCAAATCAAGATAATACAATGGCTGTCCAAAATCAAAACTTCTTAATTTAACATAATCCTTATAAGTGGTAATAACATAATCCGGATTCAGCCTGTCGATATCATCCTTTATTCCGGCGGCGTCGGAAGGCGGATAACAACAATGGTCTGAAAATTGACGGTAATCAATCTCCGCTTCAAGGCGGTTTCTGAGATGTCCTAAAAGTGGTTCAAAACTCCCGATACCGGCAAAGAAATATATTTTATGACCAGCTAGATCCCCGATTGGCACCTGTTTGTCCGCAGATATGATATTTTCATTGTAATAATCGACCGTCGCAATAATTTTCCCGGGATACTGCTCCTCCACCCATTGTAAAAAATCATCTCGAGCGGATACAATATTCGCTTTGGTGACAATAACGGCATCGGCCCTTATGATTGATCCAAGCGGCTCGCGCATCTTGCCCAGCGGAAAAAGCGCTTGGTTCCGAAGATCCATCCCGGCCTCGGCAAGCAAGATATCGAAATTACGATACAATCTTCGATGCTGATAACCGTCATCGACAATGATCAAATCGAGGGAATATGACTTGTCCAGCATCCGGGCGGCTTCCGATTTTGATTTCGACACCCCGAAATAAACCTTCGGTAATTCACTCGCCATAACCATCACCTCATCACCCAGATCATAAACACTTTTCGAACGCAATTCATCACCGGTGCCGACAATATCTCTTTCATTCCGGCGCCCGTATCCCGATGAGACAACTCCTACTTTTTTGCCGATTGAAAGAAAATACCGCGCCAACTCGATAACCATCGGTGTTTTGCCCGTACCACCGACAGTCATATTACCCACCGAGATAACAGGGGCTTTTGTTCTTACCGAAGGCGGCGTCAGGTGATACCTCACATTCCATCCAAGCCGATAAAAAAGAGACATCACCCATAAGATTGCTATTCCCGGCCAGTACAGCGGGTTGCTTTTACAGCTTATTATTTTCAGCCAGAGCTTTTGCATCGAGATTCAGACAATTCAATATCTTTTGCGCCGTCTGGTTGGCGCGGGATGTTTCAGCCGTTCCGGCCGCCTTTTTTTTGAACTCAACATCACCCTTGAAATACATCATCAGTTTATTCAGCAGATCATTTCCATCTTCGATCCGGGCGCCGTAGTTTTCGGCGAGAATATAATCCGAACTGTCCACCACATTGGCTATGGATGGCCCATACAGAACCGGGATACCCGCCCAGACCGGTTCCAGAATATTATGCCCGCCGATATTGACCAGCGTCCCGCCGACAAAGGCGATGTCAGAAACAGAATACAACTCATTGAGAACGCCAATCATATCGACAATAAGCACGCGGCACTCATTATTAATCTGCTCCATACGGGAATAAAGACAATATTCAAGTCTTCTATCCTCGGCCATTTTTTCAATATCATTTATCTTATCGAGATGCCGGGGCACGAGGATCAATCTGACATTCTTAAATTCGGCCAAAAGCCCCTTATAGCAGTCAAGTATTATTTCATTTTCACCGTTACGAGTCGAACCGGCAATAAATATTTTTGCATCGGGATCAAACGGAAGAGCCTCTTTCAACTGACAAATCTTCTCCTCAGACACTTTTTCAATCGGAGCATCGAATTTCAGATTTCCCGTTACCTCCACCTTATCAATATCCGCGCCGATACCGACATATCGTTCCCGATCATGCGCGCTTTGAACCATCAAATGAGTGTAATTACCCAGAATATGCATCATCCCTGATTTGATCTTACGGTACCGCCTGTATGCTTTTTCCGAAAGACGCCCATTGGCGAGAATAACAGGGATATTCCTTCGGCCAAGAGCTATTATCATATTGGGCCAGATTTCCGTTTCGATAAATACCGCCGTCTGCGGTCTTACAGATCCGAGAAATCGTCCGATAGACGATATATAATCAAGCGGAAAATAGCCGACCGAAGTGTTATCATCGGCAAGCTCAAGCGCCTTATTGTAACCGGTATCGGTCATGACGGAAAGATATATTTTCAGCGAGGGACTTTTTTCTCTCAGCCTATCCAATAAAATACCAAGCACTTTGACCTCCCCCATCGATGATGCATGCAGCCAGACATCGATATGATCACCCCCGGCGGCCTTGTGCCCTTTCCCGAGTCTTTGCTGCCATTTTATCGACCCGCTGATGGAAGCGGCAAATGTGAAAGGAAGTGTCACATAGTATATTAAAAACGTTACAATTTTATAGATGATCAGCAATTGATAATCCTCAT
>QNAH01000365.1 GCA_003641425.1 Candidatus Zixiibacteriota bacterium | reverse complement strand
CTATTCTATGGAGATACAGGGCAAAGACCGTTCCCCAATTTCCTGCTCCTATCACAGAAACATTCATGTTAATATTAAACCCCAAAACTCAAAAAAATCAAGTGGGGAGACAGTTAAATATTGACGAATATTTCTTTTATCATAGAATAGAAATAATGGGAGATTACATAAGCAAAATGTTGAATATGCCTGAGCCTGATATAGACGCAGTGGACAGCCTTGCAGTTCAGGCAAAAAAAGAAAAAAGTGCAATGAGGAAGTTAATGAGGACAATTCTTCCTGTAATTATAAAAAGGGTATATTTTATGTCCTTCATTCACAAGGGAAATATTCACCTCATAACGGATATTGTCCATCACTGGCTGACATATTCTCTTCCCCAGTATGTAAAGAATTTTTCTTTAGAAAAAGGCAATTTCCTTGGATATATAAATAAGCACATAAAGGGTGATGCTATAAGAATAATGAAAAAATTAGCACCCGAATATGAAATTTCACTGGAAGATATCTTTCTTAACCCTTCATCATCCTCATTTGAAACATTTATTGAGTTGTTTGAGATTGAAGAAAAACTACAGAATCTCTGGAACGGAATAGAATGGAAAAGCAAAATCTACAAAAAACTCTATTGCACCCTTTTTTATTTTCTTCCTGATTTTGAATTTAATAAAAAGAAATTGAAACTTTTGAAAACATGTCTGGAGTCTCCTAAAAACTGTTTCTCTTTACATCTAATCCTGGAACTAATCCAACCTGGAACACACATAATAGACGATAATGTTAAACTCTTAAAATTATTACAGTTTTTAGAAGATAAGAATATCTTTACACTGCCTAAGGACATCTGGACCTCGTCAAATCTCCCTGACCGCATAAGAAACATGAGGGAATGGCTAAGGAAACAATTAAAGGAGAAACTATGATGGATACTTATAAAAAATTAATACAGCAATTCCCAAAGTTTGCAGTAATCCCGGAAAAAGACGATGCATTTATTTCAGTAACAGATGATGCCATTATATCGGTATCGTGGCAGGTAAAAGAAATGATTTCCGTTCGTATACAAATTTCGCCTATGGGAACAAAATCAGAAGGGGAATTTGAAGGAATCCCCATATCTTTTATTACTCCGGAACAAAAAATTATACTGTCCAATCTCAACAAAGAAGGAAAGTGTAAAATCACATTGCCATTAAATGTTTACTATCCCAGACCGTGGAAAATAAAAATAATCAATTATTCTGAACTTTTAGGAGTGCTTGGGTTAAAAAACACCTTGAAACCACGAGAAACCTTAAGTTATCTAATGATAAAACCCACCTACGAATACGATGATCTCACCAAAAAAAGATATTTTGTTAAGATTAAAACCACTCTCATCCCTTTGAGGTTAAGTGAACTCAAATCTCTAAAATCCTCCATAAAAGATCCGGATATTGAATTCATAGAGTTGAAACCCGGTCAACCTTTATGGGAGATTTAGATAAATTTCAATGACAGCGTATCATAAGGGCCTCCATAAAATGTATAGGTTAAATAACCTGCAAAAAGATATATTTCCTTACTAAGATAAGACCCTCTTGAATTACTTTCCAGAACCAGATGATACTCAACGAAATCATCAAGACCTGATGAAATCAAATTGGCAACCGCACCTTTACCAACCATACCTTTCAGTTGCCATGGTATCGTAACCTTGAGAATTGTTATTCCATCACCTGCATATACAACATCCGCACCTGTAATTATCAATACTCTTCCATCTTTTGAAATGAGTGAAAAACTCCTTGAAACACCTTCCTCCTCAACAGAAACAAAACATACTACATTAACAACCAGTTCAGTGGTAACAGCGTCGATACACCCAATTAGAAGGATTATCAGGATAAATCCAATTATATACTTCAGAAAAACAGGTAAAGGCATATCCAAATCTTCAAAGAAATCAGAAATCCAGTTATAGTGTCTTTTTACTGTATTCATAATGTTATGCAAAAAACCAATCATCAACATCCTCCATATTATTTTGCATCAATCTCTCCATTTTTTGTGATTTCATAATCTTCATCACCTTTAGAACTTTTTCAGTGTCTGGTGACTCATCCGTCAATTCTGTCAGACCCTCCTGTGCACACTCCAGGGCTTTATAATACTCCTTTTTTGAATGATAGTCCCCTTTCAAAATAACGGGTTGATGACCAAGACTCAACAGGAAAAAATTATTAATTATCCTCCCTGTTCTACCATTTCCATCCTCAAAGGGATGAATACTCTCAAATAATATGTGCTGTTTTGCAACAAACTCCATTGGTTCCATTTGAGTATGATACAGATAAGCAAATCTTCTCCAGATTTTCATCCATTTGTAAACATACTCAACTGGGGGTGGGATAAGGGGGCTTCCAGTAACTATTACATTGTGTCTTCTGTACGATAGAGGTTCAGGACTTCCATAAAGCAAAATTTTATTAACCATTATAACAAAATTGTCTGGAATATTAAGTCTATTCATAAGTTTGTTATCCCTTGCAATTGAATAGGCAAAGGCTGAGGCTTTAATATAGTTGGCTGCCTGTTCCTGATTAAAACTTGCTGTTTTTTTGCTAGGCAATATTCTCATAAGGGTATCTTTTCTAACTCTAATATTTTCAATTAACAAACTATTGTAGGTCTCATTAACAAGGAAATCATCAAATTTCATAATTCCTCACTTGCACATTCTCCGTTCTTTGAAAGAATGTAAAGATTTGCATTAATCAATTTCTTCAATCGCTCTTCTTCAGTTATATTTTCAGTATCCACCAACTCAAACAGTGGCAGGGGTGCCTTATTTGAAACCCATTTCAAAACTTCTTTATATGTATTAATGGAAGGACTCCTGTTTGAAAAACCTCTCATATCGTACAAACGCCAGATATTATCAGTCTTTTTCAGTGCCAGAGTTACCCTCTCTGGTGATACCATACGATATGCATACATTCTCCCATTAACAATCTCTTTTTTATATGAAAATATACAATGTCTCATCTCCTTCCCCTCATTAAAAAGCTGAATTATGTTTTCAATTGGCTGGATGCTCTCATTCCCTTCAAAAGGTGGATTTGGAAATCTGTTCATACATGCCAGTTCATCTATTATCCCAGTATCTCTTTGAATATATTCAGCATAAAGCCGACCGAGTTGCCTGATAGAGTATACCTTCCCATTGTATCCCCTGTTAACAATTGAAAGAAGCAGGTAATACGAATGAGGAAATTTTTCGTCTTCTGGATT
>QNAH01000364.1 GCA_003641425.1 Candidatus Zixiibacteriota bacterium | reverse complement strand
TGATCGTGTGGATGCCATCGGGGGCCAGGTTACCGATGGCCCAGTAGGGCGCGTGGTGAGCGATGCCGCCATCGGGGGCCGGCCAGCTCTGGAGCAAGGCGACGTTGGCGTCGAGCACATCGCTGATGACAACGTGGGTGGCGGTCTCGTTGCCGGTGTTGGAGTAGACCAGGGTGTAGGTCAGAATCTCTCCGGCCAACACCGGATCGGGGGCGTCGGTGTGGCGCAAATGGAGGATGGGCGCCGAGTGAACGGTGGTGGTCGCCACGACACGCTGTGGCGTGGTCTGGTCGCTGTCAATGGCCGCAGTGTTGAGATGGGGCGTGCCGCGCGGAAGCGGCGACTGAAGCCGCACCCGCACAGTGATCCAACGCGGGCCGTCGGGAATCAACGGCTCAACGAACCAATAGGGCATGTGTTGACTAACGCCGCCATCGGGGGCCGGCCAGCTCTGGAGCAGGGCGACGTTGGCGTCGAGTACATCGCTGATGACAACGTGGGTGGCGGTCTCGTTGCCGGTGTTGGAGTAGACCAAGGTGTAGGTCAGAATCTCTCCGGCCAACACCGGATCGGGGGCGTCGGTCTGGCGTAAATGGAGGATGGGCGCCGAGTGAACGGTGGTGGTCGCCACGACACGCTGCGGCGTGGTCTGGTCGCTGTCAATGGCCGCAGTGTTGGTCAACAGTGTGCCGTTCGGCAGCGGTGCGTGCACGCGCGCCGTCAGGACGATCTGGTCACTCGCGGCGCTCACGGTCGGGGTGAGGGAGCCGATCTCCCAGTAAAGCGTGCGTCCCGCGACAGCCGTGGGGGTAGGCAACGCGCCGGCAAACGTGACGTCGGGTGGCAATGTATCGCTGACGATGACGTTAGTGGCGATCTCGTTGCCGGTGTTGGAATAGCTCAGGGTGTAGGTCAGCCATTCGCCCGCCTTGACAATGGCAACCCGGGGCCGTTTCTCCAGATGGAGCACTGGAGCACTGCGTACCCGCGTTTCGACAGCCTCCTCCAGCAGATCGCCCTCGGCGTCGGTCAACCGGGCGGTGAAATAGAGCGCCGTTTGGTTGGGAAGCGGTGTCGTGACAACAGTACGGATAGTCAACGCTGCAGCACCACCCTCGCCGGGGATATTGTCCACATGCCAGTACCAGACGTTACCGATATGGCCGCTGGGGGTCAGGGAAGCAGTAGCGAAAACAGTCTTGGCGTCGAGGGTAGCGGTGATGACGACCTGGGTAGCGTCTGCGTTGCCATCGTTGGCATAATTGAGGGTGTAGGTCAATGGGCCTCCAGCCTCCACCGGGTCCGGCCAATCGGTTACTAGGAAGGTCAAGTCAGGCGCTGAAGAGACGGTGGTGGTCTCGGTGTAGATCAATGGTTCGGTATGAGCGCTGTCAATGGCAACGCGATTGACCAACAGGGTGTCGTTGGGAAGTGGCGTGTCCACCCGGACCTGGACGATGATGCTGCCGGTATGGTTGACCGGCAAGTCGCCAATAGTCCACACGTTATCGGTGCCGGGGTCCGGAGCGGGCGTTGCGGAAAGGAAGGTCACTAGATGATCGTAGGTCTCGGTGATGACGACGCTTTCCGCCGGGGCCGAACCGGAGGTCTGATAGGTGATGACGTACATCAATAGTTCACCGGCTGGAACCCGATTGTCAGGCGAGTCGAGTTTGTACACATTCAATTCCGAGACGGAGGTGACGACCGTCGTTTCGACGGCTGTGATAGGCGTCGTCTGATTACTTTCCAGGCTAGCCTGATTGGTGAAGATGGTCCCCACCGGGAGCACACTGTCAGTCTGGGCAAAGATGTCTATGGTGCGATATTCGTCCACCGATAGCACTGGGAAGACCCATACATTGTCGCCGCTGGTAGGCGGGGGATTAGCAGAGAAAAAGGTGATATGTGGGTCATATTGCTCGCTCACTATGACATTCGTGGCATTCTCGTTGCCGGTGTTAGAGATGATGATGGTGTAGCGCAACATACCACCGGCCGTCACCGGGTCGGGAAAATCGAACTTAGTAATGGTCAGCACTGGTCGGGCGTGTACAGTGGTCGTCACGGTGGTAGAAAGCGGTCCGTTGCGTCCTTCGCCCAACCAATCGGCGTCGAGTTGGACCCGATTGGTGAGCACCGTACCATTCGTCAGCGGACGGGTGGCGCGGACGGTGACGGCGATGGAATACGGCCCGCCGACCGGAACGCTGCTGAACGTCCAGTAGCGGGTGCTGGCGATCCCTTGCGCGGGCGGTGTCGCAGTGACGTAGATGACGTTGCTGTCCAGGAAGTCGCTGATAACGACGTTCGTCGCCGCCAGGTTGCCGGTGTTGGAATAGAAAATAGTGTAAGTGAGCAGGTCGCCCGCCTCCACCGGGTCGGGATCGTCGCTGTGGGTCAGGTGCATCAGCGGTGAGCAGACCAGGAGCATGCCGGTGTCGGTGACGGTGACAAGAGTGTCGGTGTGAACGGCTCGGACAGTCCAGTCGCCGTGGCGCAAGGGGTGGTAGACGTTGGCGCTCCAGTAGCCGCCGTCGTCCGGCTCGACGATACTGAACGCCGTCTGTGGGGTGATGTCGCCCCGGCTGTTGTCATAGATATCGAATGCCTCGGTGGTGTAGGTTTGCGTTTCCCATCCATAGATGGTGGCGCTCTGCGGCGAGAGCACGATGTGATGGAGCGCAGCCGGGACGATGGTAACGGTGGTAGCTTCGGTGTCGCTCAGCCCCTGGGCGTCGGTGACGCGCACGGCAACGTTGTGGATAGCGGCCAGGGTCCAGGTGCAGACGGCGGTCGAGCCGATGCCGTCGTCGAACACCCCATCATCATCCAGGTCCCAGGCGTAAGAAAAAATCGTGCCGCCGGGGTCAGACGCGCTGGCGTGCAGCGTGACCGGCGCGCCGGCCGTGCCGGTATAAGGGCCGTTGGCGCTGACGGTGGGCGGTAGGTTGTTGACGGTAACGAAGAGCGTATCGGAGTCTACCCCGCCGTCGTCATCGGTGATGGTGAGGATGACGGTGAAGGTACCCGGTTCGGTGTAGACGTGGGTCGGGGCAAGACTTCCACCAACCGTGTCGCCATCACCGAAATCCCAGTGGATAATGTGGCTGTCGTCGCCGGGATCGGTGAAATTGCCGGTGAATTGGAATGTCTCCGCCTCATCCCCTGCCTGATCCGGGCCGGCGTCCACAGTCGGGGCCACGTTGAGGACGGTCACCGTGGTGATGGCCGCGTTGCTCAAGCCACCGTCGTCGTCGCGGGCCTGAGCGCTGAC
>QNAH01000363.1 GCA_003641425.1 Candidatus Zixiibacteriota bacterium | reverse complement strand
TGTCGGCGCTTTCTTATATTGGCCGGACGGGCCATAAGTATTGGCAATTTCCTATAATTTATTGTTAAATCTTATATAAATTTTAAAATGCGCGCCGCCGGCTGATGAGCGGGGTAGGTTATCTTTATATATAACAATGTGTTAAGTGTTGGGCGTCTCTTTTGTCAATCCGGCATAGATTATGCAATTATCCCCGCCAAAGAGGAGGACTCGAATATATGAAACGGAAAATAGTAACTGACAACAATGGTGTAAGCCTTATAGAAGTCCTGGTCGGAATGATTATTCTTGCGGTCGGATTACTGGGGCTGGCACCGATGGTGGTGGTATCGATAGAGGGCAATGCGATCTCGCGCGATAATTCCGCCGCCGCGAATCTTCTTAAACAGAAAGTGGAATATTTCGAGGGACTCAGCACCATGCCGTCCGTTCCTTACACGGAAACGGAGACCGGTCTTCAGAATATTTATACCCGGTCAACATATATAAATGACCACTCTATTGATACTTTAATACCGGAAGGGTTGTACAAAATAGATGTAATCGTATCCTGGACCGACAATCAAAATGTACAAAGATCCAATCAATACTCGACTTACAAGGTTAAAAGCTCATAATAAAGGGGTGCGTCATGATGAAAAGGCTACGCAATAATAGAGGATATACAATAATCGAGATGCTGGTGGCGGTGCTTATAACCGGTATTCTGGCATCAGCCGGTTTTGAATTTTATATTTCGATGCATAACCAGACGCTGGCCCAGGAAGAGATCTCTGACATGCAGCAGGCTTCCCGCGCCAGTCTCCAGGAAATTACGAAGAATCTCCGTATGGCCGGATATCGAGTCGGTACGCATCCGGCCTATGTCATTAACGGCGACAGCCTGATGATATTTTACAGCGGAACGCAACCGATTGATACAATCCTGTATTTTCTGGCTGACTATTCCACCGATGAAAAAGCGGCCATCCCGGGATTTCCGCAGAGCAATAGCCCCCGGAAATTAATGAAGCAGGTCAACAGCGGTTACGCCGAGATGTTTGCAGATTATATCCGTCGTGTAAGTTTCACTGCCGTAAGTCCATCAAGTGTGCAGGTGGTCATCGAAGTGCAGACCTCGATGCCTGACGAAGATTATAACTATAACAATGGTTACCGGACCTACGCCGCGGCTGAAACGGTCAATTTAAGAAATGTCTCATTATAAAAGGGTGGTGCTATGAGAGCAAAAATATTGAAAAATGAAAAAGGAAGCGCGCTGTTAATCTCGCTGATGCTGATGGGTATGCTGACTCTTCTGGCCATCATGGCCGTTAGATCGTCCAATACCGATATAGATCTGGCCTTTAATCAGATCAATAGCGATAAATCTTTTTACATTGCCGAGGCGGGCGCCAAAAGATCTATCGCCAAATTGAATGATGACCCTACCTGGACGACCGGCTTTTCTAATATATCTTTCAATGGCGGGACATACACGGTGCAGATAACCGATAGTTCAATCAACGCTGCCCTCGATGACACTATCATCATCACTTCGAGCGGCTGGACAATGGATGCTCAATCGACAATCGAAATGACCGTGGTACCCATAATCAATAATCCTTTCAGATATGCACTTTTTGCCGACGATGATGTCGAACTAAAGAACAGCATGATGACCGATTCATATAATTCCGATTCGGGATCATACGCATCAACACGAGATACATTATATGGTGATGTCGGTTCCAACGGTACCATCACTCTTAAAAACGGGGCCAGTGTCGGCGGCGATGTCACGACATCATCAGACAGCACTTCCCTGGATATCAATGCGGGAGCCATCGTTACCGGTGATGTGCGGTCAGATGCGCCGGAGGAGACAGTCGACCCGATTCCGCAGACGGAGTTTGACCTGGCGGCATTGAATAATGATAATTTGACAGGTATATCGGATCCATCGGCTTATAATTCAAGTACGGATGCATTTGAGACAAATGGAACAGTTACGTTATCAGACGGCACATATTATTTTTCAAGTTTTATATTGAAGAACAGCGCCGAACTGATAATCGCACCGGGAGCGGATGTAACCATCTATGTGACAGGCGATATCGAGATTAAAAACTCAGGTGGCGTAAATATCGGCGGAAACCCGGCAGATCTCATGTTTTTTTCTCAAGGAGACATAGTGCTAAAAAATAGCGGCGACTTGTATGGAACATTTTATAGCCCGGATGGGGACGCTGATCTAAGAAACTCGGCTGACTTCTACGGTTCGATTGTTGCCAATACAATTATTGTTCATAACAGTGCCAATTTTCATTATGATAGAAATCTCGAAAAAATAACAATTGGCGGCATCATCGGCTATGAGGCGGTTGCCTGGCGGGAGTTATAAAATTTTGGTTCAATGACCCTCCTTAAAAGGGATAATGCCGGGTGACTGATCCGGCAATCCCGACCCACAGCCGAACGGCGGGACTTGCACCCGCCGTTTTTTTGATTATGATTTTTTCATAATCACACTCAGCGTGATAAGAACCAGAAGCGACAAGATCAGAGGGAGCAGACTTAGATATTGCGGGCCGAGGATACTCTGCAACATCAGACTACCTGATGATGTCAAAATAGTCTTCATTATACAGCCATCGGCCAATTTGCCCATTACCGCGGTTCCGCCGCCGATAATGACAGCCCAGAGCGCGGCGGATGAACTTACTTTTAATTTCGATTTGAACAGCGCCGCCAGTGTCGGGAAAACAACCCCGCCGACAAAGACGGTGTATCCGATCAAAAGCGACGATATAATCCCCTGCTCATACCAGGCGATGGTGAAACCGCCAATTCCAAATATAAGCAGAAATATCTTTGTCGCGCCGAGACAACTTCTTTCCGGCAGATGAAACAGGGGTTTGATGACGTTGACGGTGAAAATGGTCGAGGCCGACAGCAGGACAGTGTCGGCCGAGGACATGATACCGCCCAGAAAGCCGGCGGCTATCAGCCCGCGTAGTCCGGCCGGGATAACAACGGCGAATGTCTCCGGGAGGGCGCTCTCGGGGGCGATTCCCGGAAAGGCGGCCCGGGCGAGAATGCCGGCCGCGACCAGCATGATGGCAAGCGGGATCATTACCGCGGCGGCGGTTATCGAGGCGATCCGGACAGTCATGTTATCCCGGGCGCAGAGCACCCGTGAATATATATCCGGTCCCACCAGATACGGCAGACCGACAATGAGCGGGTAGTACACCAGAAGATCGTACCATCCGAACGATTCATTGACCGGGAAACGGA
>QNAH01000362.1 GCA_003641425.1 Candidatus Zixiibacteriota bacterium | reverse complement strand
TCGCCGTGAAATGAACGCCGGATAAAGGACGAAAGGGGGCGCGGGGTTGCGGTCCCGCGCCCCTTTTTTATAATCCTCCCTCGGAAACGGGGTTTACATGGCGGAGCAGAAGACCCGTAAACGGAGGTTTTTCCAGACAACCCTTCGTCTGCTTCGATACGTCGTGATCAGGGGACTGTCGGTGGGTGTCTCCGTCGTCATCGGCGTTTATCTAACCATCTACATCGCCAACATGGGTGGATACGTGGACAAGATCAAGGAATCGGAGATCCGGCAACAGGTTGCCATGAGCGTCCACGCCAACCCCCAGTACAAGTTCCTCCCCCCGAGCAAACAGAAGGAGCTCATCGATCAACGGGTAGAGCTGGAGAAAAAGCGTTTGGGGCTTGATAAACCCTTTATCTTGCGGAGCGGTAAGTACCTGGTTCAAGCCCTCTCCCTAAATTTGGGGCGGGCGGAGCACTTGACCAGTGATTCCGGCTCCAGGAAGGTATGGCTGATCTTGGCGGAAAGGCTTCCCGTGACGGTGCTCCTTTTCTGCACCGCGAACTTAGTGCTCTTTTTTCTCGGGGTTTTCTTGGCTTTGGGCCTTTCTCGGAAGTATGGGAGCCTATGGGACAGAGTAGTAGTGGCTCTGGCACCCACCTCTGCTGCTCCAGCTTGGTTCTATGGGATCATCCTCATCCTGATCTTCGCAGCTATTTTGAAGATCCTTCCCTTCGGGGGGCTAGTGGACGCCCCGCCCCCTCCCACGCGTTTCGGTTACGTCTTAAGCGTGCTTAAGCACATGGTCCTGCCGTTGATGGCCTGGATCATGTCTGGCTTTTTCATCACGGTCTACAACTGGCGCACGTTTTTCCTCATTTACTCGAGCGAGGATTACGTGGATATGGCCCGGGCTAAGGGGGTAGCGGATCGGGCGATCGAACGCCGCTACATCCTGCGGCCCACCCTCCCCACCATCATCACTAGCTTCGCCCTGATGCTCATCTCCGCTTGGATGGGGGCGATCATCACCGAAACGGTGTTCAACTGGCCGGGTTTGGGACAGCTCTTTTACGCCGCTATCAACGCCTTCGATACACCGGTGATCGTGGGGGAGACGATGATCTACGCTTACCTTTTGGCAATTACCGTCTTCTTCCTGGACATCATCTACGCTTTGGTAGATCCCCGCATCAAGGTGGGGGCTAAAGGAGGAGGCCGGTGAGCGGGGTACTTTCGGAAATCAAGGAAGTCACAAAATACCGCTCTGCCATGGTGGGCCTTTTTATCATCGCCATCTTCGTGGCGGTGGCGATCTACGCCGTGGTAAAGGTACCGTACAGCGAGGCGAAACGTCTCTGGAGAAGCGGGGAAGAGGTATGGAGAGAAAACCCTGTGAACGCCTTGCCCGCTTGGGTGAACCTCTTTCCCGGGGTGAACCTCCCTCCCACGGTTATCGTAGATTCTCGTGGGAATCAGGGTGCCCAAAAGGAGATCGTCTCGCAAAGCCCCACGCTGCGGAAAGCGAAGATTGTCCTTCCTTTCGAGTTTAAATACGATGCATTTCCAAAAGAGCTCACCGTGCACTTCCTTACCAAATATGAGCGGACAAAGCCCTTCGTGATCTTCCACTGGTACACGCCGGACGGCCGGGTGTTTGACTTCGGCAACGTCCAGATATCTCAGGACCAGTGGTATGCGATTTCCCTGGACAGGAACCTCGTCGCTGCGCTGGGTGAGGCCCCAGAGCGGGGTTTGTTCGCGGACCCGCATAACCCCGATAGGCCCCTGAAAGGGAAATATAAGCTTGTGATAGAAGCCTATCTTTTCGAACCGGATGCCGATATAGACACGCGGCTCATCGTTTACGGCCGGGTCCATGGGATCGCTGGTACAGACCATCTGCGCCGGGACCTTTCCCTGGGACTTCTGTGGGGGATCACCATAGCGCTTATCTTCGGGGTTCTTGCGGCCTTGGGCACCATGGTAAGCACGCTGATCATCGCTGCCATCGGTTCCTGGTACGGTGGCTGGGTGGACGGTTTGATCCAACGGCTCACAGAGATCAGGATGGTGCTTCCTACCATCCCGATCCTGATCATGATCGGGGTCTTCTACTCCTCCAGCATCTGGGTAATGCTCGGGGCAGTTATCCTCCTCAACATCATTAGCGGATCCGTAAAGACTTACCGGGCAACCTTCCTGCAAGAGAAGAACGCTCCCTACATCGAAGCTGCAAGAAGTTACGGGGCTGGGAATTTCCGAATCATCTTCCGGTATCTGGTTCCCAGGGTGGTCCCTTGGCTGGTGCCGGGGTTTGTGCTTGCCATCCCGGACATGGTGTTCCTGGAGGCTTCTTTGGCGGTCTTGGGACTGGGGGACCCGGTGCTCCCGACGTTGGGGAAGGTCTTGAACGACGCCTTCACGAACGGTGCCCTTTACCACGGTTATTACTATTGGGTGCTGGAGCCGTCGGTGATCTTGATCGCCATGGGGTTCAGCTTCTCCATGGTGGGTTTCGCCCTGGACCGGATCTTCAACCCTAGGTTAAGGGAGATCTGATGCAAACAGCCACGGAGACGTTGCTCAAGGTGGAAGCCCTCAAGCTTTACTTCCGGACCACCAAAGGCGTGGTCCAAGCCGTGGACGGGGTGGACTTCGAGGTGGGCAGGGCCCGCTCCGTGGTGGTGGTGGGGGAATCGGGCTGCGGCAAGAGCTCGCTGGCGAAGGCGATCCTCAGGTTACTGCCCCGCAACGTGCACACCTACAGCGGCCATATCTACATGGACGGGACAGACCTCATGTCGCTGAGCGATGAGGAGTTCCGCCGGAAGGTCCGCTGGGTGAAGATCTCCTACGTGGCCCAAGGAGCGATGAACTCCCTCAACCCGGTGATCAAGGTCGGGGACCAGGTGGCCGAGGCCCTGCTCATCCACACAAATGGTGTCACAAAGCCGGAGGCCATGAAGCGGGTGCAGGAAGTCTTCCAGCTTGTCGGCGTTCCTTTGGATTTCATCGACCGTTATGCGTTTGAACTGTCGGGGGGGATGCGCCAGCGGGTGGTGATCGCCATGGCCTTGATCACCCACCCTCCGCTCATCATCCTGGACGAGCCAACCTCGGCCTTGGACGTCCTCACCCAGGCAAATATCATGAACTCTTTAAAGCGGATAAAAAGGGAGACGGAGGTGGCTTACTTTCTCATCACCCATGATATCGCCACTTCCAGCGAACTGGCGGAGGATGCAATTGTGATGTACGCGGGGCAGATCGTGGAGACGGGTGAAGCGGGGCACTTTTA
>QNAH01000361.1 GCA_003641425.1 Candidatus Zixiibacteriota bacterium | reverse complement strand
GACACCATCGGGTTCTTCATCACCGAAACCGGAAGGGGCGTAAATAAAAATCACGCCAATCATGATTAAAAACAGGGTAATGTTTTTCATATCAATATTTTACAATCAGAAAGCGTAAATGTCGGAATTAATTTTCCTCCAGCACGATTTTTCTATTCTTTAACACCGGTAGAACAGGTATGGAATCGATTTCAGTGGCGAATCTGACATCATCGGCAAAGCCAAGCTCGGCCAGCAGTCGGCCGTGCTCCCCGGATGCAATCGTTGGCGCCAGGGAGCCGCTGTTATTCCGGTACAGAAGCAATGCTAATGAGGCGGCGTCATTGAGTTTCAATTCGATCCTGAATTCATCCATGAGTTTATGGATCAACATCCCGCCGCACAGCGTATCCTCGATGGAGAAATCGCCCTCGTCACCGGCGCAAAGGATGACCAGATCCCTGTCGCTTTTGGCCACCTTTGCCGCGACTCTGGAGACATTGACCAGTCCGCCGGTTATGATGTTTTTGGAATATTTGGCGCAGGCATAGGCCTGGGTACCATTGGTGGTAGTCAAAATGACAATCTTACCTGCGACCGCCTCCGGGGTATAATCCAGCGGTGAGTTGCCGAGTGCAAAATTATCTATTTTAATGCCGCCGCGTTCGCCGCCGAGGATGGTTTCTTCGACACCGATTTTATCCCGCATCTCGGCGGCCTCACCCGGCTGTTCGACCGGGATAATTGCCCGGGCGCCTGATTGCAGGGCTTTGCAAACAGTTGTCGATGCCCTGAGGACATCGATCAAAACAATCGTTTTATCGGCCAGTCGCTCTTCACTGACAGGTCCGGGAACCAGATATAGATCTATTCTCATCTATCTGTGTGTCGCTTCCTTATAAAACGGCGGTTTAACCACAGTTGCAGGATACAATTTATCCCTGATTTTGACATCGACCTGATTGCCCAGCCTGGTCAGTTTCAGCGGTAAATATCCCATTGCAATCGGTTTTTGAAGCGATGGTGAGAAGGTTCCTGAGGTAACCTGCCCGATGACTTCGCCGTTGCTGACCAGGTCATATCCATGTCGGGGAAAGGCTCGTCCTTCCAGTTCCAGGCATATCAATCGGCGTTTTGGTTTTTCCTTTTTTTCTTTTTCGAGTATTTCCCTGGCGATAAAATCACCTTTGTTGAAATTCACAATCCAGGCCAGCCCGGCCTCGATCGGATTGGTGGTTTTATCGATATCATTACCGTAAAGGGCCATTTTCATTTCGAGCCGGAGTGAATCGCGGGCTCCCAGGCCGATCAATTGCATGTTATATTTCCGACCGGCTTCGATCGCCGCCGCCCAAACGTCATCGGCGGCATGGGTGGTGATATAAAGCTCAAAACCATCCTCACCGGTGTAGCCGGTCCGGGAGAACAGAACATCATGCCCGGCAATATTGGTTCCGGCAGAAGTGTAGTAAGGCATCGATTCAAGATCGTAGTCGCACATCTCTTCTACCACTTTCTGTGCAACGGGGCCCTGTATGGCCAGCAGTCCGTAATCATCGGAGCGATTCACCAGTTTGACATCACCTTCGAGATGCGATTCAAGCCATTTAAAATCTTTGTCAAGATTGGCGGCATTGACCACCAGCATGAAACGATCCTCAAGACGGTAAACAAGCAAATCATCGACAATGCCACCGTCATCATAACACATGCATGAATACTGGATCTGTCCGACTTCGAGTTTAGATGCATCGTTGACGGTCATCTTCTGGATAAACGCCAGGGCATCGGGGCCGGAAATATCGAATTCACCCATATGAGAAATGTCGAACATGCCGACATTCTTTCTGACAGCAAGATGTTCTTTAGTAATGCCGGCATATTGAATCGGCATGATGTATCCGGCAAAGGGGACCATCTTGGCCCCCGCTTCTATGTGATATTTGTAAAAAGGAGTCTTTTTAGGCTCGCGGTCAGGTTGTTCAACCTCCACTGTTATTTACCTCCAGACTTGGTATAATTTAGCAGGCCACCGGCCATGATAATCGCCCGCTGGCGGTCGTTCAGGCTGATGGTGAATGTATATATATCTCCAGTTGTTTTGTTGACGATTTTCAGGGAATCCGAATTCTTGACGGATTTTTTGAGATCCGGTATTTCGAAGACATGTCCCTGTTCGATTTTATCATAATCGGCGGGATCGGCAAAAGTCGCCGGCAGAATCCCGAAGTTGATCAGATTGGCCAGGTGGATGCGGGCAAATGATTTGGTCACGACCATTTTAATCCCAAGATACATCGGGGCAAGAGCGGCATGTTCGCGCGATGATCCCTGTCCGTAGTTGTCGCCGCCGACTATAAAGCCGCCGCCTTTGGCTCTGGCCCGGCCGGCAAATTCCGGATCGACGACGTTATAGACGAATTCCGAGATTTTGGGAATGTTGGACCGCAAAGGAAGAACTTTTGCGCCGGCCGGCATAATGTGGTCGGTAGTGATATTGTCACCGACTTTAAGAAGCACTTCGCCTGTTTCCGAGGCGGCCATCTCTTTATTGAGCGGTAATTCGGCAATATTCGGCCCGCGGACGATTTTTACTTTGGCCGGTGTCTTCGATGGCGGAATGATTCCCGAATCATCAATCTTGATAGTTTTGGGCAGTACCACCTTTGGGTATTTTTCGAGTTTACGCGGATCGGTTATCTCGCCGGTCAGGGCCGCGGCCACGCATGTTTCGGGACTGGCCAGGTAAACGCGGGCGCTTTTGGTGCCTGAACGTCCGAGGAAATTGCGATTGAATGACCTGACTGAAACGGCATCGGTCGATGGGGCCTGACCCATGCCGATGCATGGTCCGCAAGCCGATTCGATAATCCGCGCGCCGGAACCGATTATATCGGCCAGTGCACCGCTCTGAGCGATAGCTTCAAAAACCTGTTTGGAACCGGGGGATATGGTCATGGAGACACCGGGATGGATTTTTTTACCCTTGAGCAGTTTAGCCACGCGGGTAAGGTCGGTCAAAGAGGAGTTGGTACAGCTTCCGACACAAACCTGACAGACCTTTATTTTTTTCAATTTCTTTACTTCTATCACATTGTCGGGCATGTGCGGCCGGGCGATAAGGGGCTCAAGTTTGCCAAGGTCTATTTCTATTACACGGGAATATTCGGCATCGGGATCGGCCTCGAGTTTTTTAAATGCCTTGCCGCGTTTTTGCCAGGTCAGGAATTCTTTAGTCTGGTCATCAGATGGAAATATTGATGTTGTGGCTCCCAATTCGGCGCCCATATTGGTGATGGTGGCGCGTT
>QNAH01000360.1 GCA_003641425.1 Candidatus Zixiibacteriota bacterium | reverse complement strand
CTTTTTCTGCTGATGCGTAATATTTTTGCCTTCGCCGGCTTCTCCCAGACCGTACCCCTTGACCGTCTTGGCCAGAATAACGGTCGGACAACCCTTGTGCTCGAACGCCGCCTTATACGCCGCGTACACCTTTGCCGGGTCATGTCCGCCCCGTTTGAGTTTGTGAAGTTCCTCGTCGGAAAGATTTTTAACCATATCGAGCACTTCGGGATCCTTTCCGAAGAAATCCTTGCGGATAAAATCACCGAGGGAGACAGAATATTTCTGGTACTGTCCGTCAGGCGTCTGATTCATAATGCTGACAAGCTTTCCGTTGCTGTCTTTTTCGAGAAGATGATCCCAGTCGGAACCCCAGATGACTTTGATCACATTCCACCCGGCGCCGGTGAAGATAGCTTCCAACTCCTGGATGACCTTACCATTACCCCGCACCGGACCGTCGAGACGCTGCAGATTGCAATTTACCACCCAGATAAGATTATCGAGCCGTTCGCGCGAGCCGAGTGTGATAGCGCCAAGCGATTCCGGTTCATCAAGTTCGCCATCGCCGAGGAAGGCCCATACTTTCTGGCCGGAAGGTTTTTTAAGACCGCGGTTCTCGAGATAGCGGTTGAAGCGCGCCTGGTATATCGACATTATCGGCCCGAGCCCCATCGAGACAGTCGGAAATTCCCAGAACCCGGGCATCAGCCAGGGATGCGGATACGATGACAGCCCGCCTTTCGGATTTAGCTCGTGTCGGAAATTCTCGAGATCTCTTTCGCTGAGGCGGCCTTCGAGAAAGGCGCGCGAGTATATGCCGGGAGCCGCATGCCCCTGAAAATAAATAATATCGCCGGGGTGCTCGCTGTTGGGGGCACGGAAAAAGTGATTGAATCCGACTTCATAAAGTGTGGCCGATGAGGCATACGTCGAAATATGCCCGCCAATACCGCTTTCCTCGCGGTTGGCCCGTACCACCATCGCCATGGCGTTCCAGCGGATGATGCTTTTTATACGGCGCTCGATTTCACGGCTTCCCGGATACGGGGGCTGATCATCGACCGGGATAGTGTTGATATAGTCGGTGACACCGGGCCGCTGAAGCGGCGCGCCGAGATCGGCCGCTTTTTGACCGAGAAGTGTAAGCACCTGGCGGACACGGTCAGCACCGCCGGCCTCGAAAAGATCATCGAGCGATTCAAGCCACTCCTCGTTGACCTCGCTTATCTCCTTGGATTCTTCATTGATTTCCGGTTCAATGTTTTTTTCTTTATCCATTATGCGCCTCATCTATTTGCAACATTAATTTTCCATTTTGTCTAAGTGTATATACGGGCTTTTATGGTAAAACTAAAACATATAAGAAAATGACTTAATATCAAGTGTTTTGCTCGGGAATTAAGGAATGAAATCAAATGATTTGTATATCCGGTCGTCCGAAAATCTTTGGGAGGAGATTACTGCAATTTTACTCCCCCAATTGCCATAAAATTGTATAAACATTAAATGTCTTATTACATGTCAGGCGGGTAATTGTTTTTATTGCATGGATTTTTTCAATATCGTATATTTTTTAACCTATGGAAGATCAGCAGTTTATAGGCAGTTATAAGATTTTGAAACGGATCGGCGCGGGCGGTATGGCCCGGGTCTATCTGGCGGTGCATCAGGATGTCCCCAATCTTAAGGTGGTGCTTAAAGTTCTGACCAATCCGCGGATGGTGGAGCGGTTCCGCCAGGAGGCCGACAAACTGGCGCTTCTCGATGCCAATCCCAATATCTGCCGTATCAAACATTTTTTCAATCACGGCGATGATTTCGTGATTGCCATGGATTATGTCGATGGCGACACCCTCGAGGACATTCTAAAAACAAAGAGTAAACTGCCGTGCGCCGAGGCCTGCCGGATAATGACCTCGGTGCTGGAAGTGCTCAAGACGGCGCATGAAAAAGATATCTCACACCGCGATATCAAAACCAGCAATATCATGATCGACAAGGGCGGTCATGTCAAAGTGATCGATTTCGGTATCGCCAAAGGTAAAAGCGATCCGAACCTGACCATCGCCGGAACCGCCGCCGGAACACCGGCCTACATGGCCCCCGAACAGTTTATCGGAGCCATTGATGTCGATTACCGCCTGGTCGATATTTATGCGGTCGGAACAACTTTGTACAACCTCCTGACCGGCGAACCGCCGTTCAAGGGTGATAATCAGTTTGTTATTCGCGATGCCAAACTTACACAGGACCCGGTCAATCCGGCCAAAGTTAACCCGGATATTCCCAAGAAACTCGATGCGGTTATTATGAAAGCTATGGCCAGGGAGCCGGGCGACAGGTACCAGACAGTACAGGAACTGATCGAGGCGCTGATGCCGATGTGCGGCGGCGCGGAACCGATCAAACACAAGCCGACCGGTGAAACAATGGCGGCCGCAAAAGAAGATATTAAACCGATCGAAGTCAAACCTGTCGTATCTGCAAAAAAGAAATCAAAACTATTGCCCATCGGGATCGCCGCCGCGGCGATAATAATAGTCATCATGATTGTTGCACTGTGGCCCAGCGGTGGTGGACAGGAAACGTTATCTCCGGATATCGACGAGTTAACCGAAGAGACGGTGGTAGAATCCGTACCATCGACCGGACTTTTGAAACTGGCGGTAATACCGTCGGGTGATTTTTATCTCGATGAAATGCTGATCGGAAGCGGCATCACCGACACATCACTAGAGAGCGATACCGGGACACATTATATACGAGTCGAAAATACCGGCGCTGTCAATAAAGTCTTGTATGATACCGTATATTTATCGAAGGGAGAGACTTTACCGCGGCGGTACACCTTCGAGATTGCGGCGGTCGGGGAGCAGAAAAAAGAACCGGAACCGAAAACGAAACCGGTAGCAACCGGGGGAAAAGTGCTGGTCGGATCGCGACCACGCAACGCCGATATATACATTGACGGAAAGCTTCAGGAACAGCAAACACCGTACACCTTCACATTGAGTACCGGCCGTCACATCGTAAGAATCAATGTGGAATATAACGGCCGGATGTTTGATTATGTCGATACGGTGCAGGTGACAGGCGATGGATCGCATCGGGTCTTTTTTAACGCCGGAGAATAATCTGATTTTTCTTTTAGAATAGATTTGTTGGTTCAGGACAATTTAATTTTTTAACTCAGGGAGTAGTCATGAAGATGTACATGAAATCGGCCGGGTTGGTAAGCCTTGCCCTTCTGGCCATACTGACTATGGGCCCCGTAAATATAGTATCGGCCCAGGAAGCGGCCGATGT
>QNAH01000359.1 GCA_003641425.1 Candidatus Zixiibacteriota bacterium | reverse complement strand
CCGCCCTACGGGCCCACTGGCCCTGCGGGCACCCCTCTTTAGAGGGGTGAAAGAAAAGAGATGAGGCGAAAAAAAAGAATGGATTCCCGCCTTCGCGGGAATGACAAGAAAAAGCGGAAATTACAAAAAGCAACGTGATTGCCACGTCGGCCGCAACAGCGGCTTTTCCTCGCTTCTCGCAACGATGTTTTTATTGCTTCTACCGCAAAATCATTACAGATTCGGTGATGATTGAGGTGGGGGGGCAATTATAGAGGGAGGAGTATGGGAATAAAGCATTTCAGGGGCGTATTTATTGACCATACGCCCGGGTGTCGGGTGCAGCGACCCGACACCACATTAAATACTATAAAAACAGTGATGATTTTGATGGGGCGGAAAAATGTGATGTTAAAACACGCGCAGATGACAAAACAAAACCAATTTCTTATAATTCAATGAGGTTATTCATAGTACAACGAAAAAAAGCGTCATTTTCAGCAAAATCAGCCGAAAATCGTTACCGAATCGATGGAAAAATTGTCAACTTTTGAAGATAGGAACTGCAGGATGAGGTGGAATCACCCACTACGCTTCATCGTCTTCCGGACACCCGGTCTCGAAAGCTGAGGCGTCTATTGTCTCATCGAGATAATGCTTGATCATCGCCGGCCTGATACAGTCGCTGACCTTGCGTTTGGCGATACGCTGGATGTTGAGAAGATGCTTGGCCGAGACATTATCGGTTGTGATATTTTTCCCGCCGGTTCCGCATCCCAGGGTCAGCGACGGCTGGAGGACATTATATGTCCCGCCCAGCGCGCCTTGCGATGCCGGTGTATTGACCAGGATTCGCCCGGCGTTCATGACCGTCGCGAAATACTCAATGCGCTCCTCGTTGTTGGAAAAAATACTGATCGTGTGCCCCAGCCCGCCGTTATGATTGATCTTGCGGCACAGGTCGATCGCCTGGTCGATATCTTCGGCCACATAGAAGGCCAGAATCGGCGCCAGTATCTCCAGAGACAACGGCGACTGAAGACCAATCTCTTCAAGTTCGGCGATCAGCAATGTTGTATCGGGCGGTACATCGATACCGGCCATTTTGGCGATCACGGTCGCCGGCTGACCGATCACCTCGGGGCGCATTGTCCGGGTGGTCGTGTTGAACGCCACCGGCCCCAGAAGTGCGATTTCCTCTTTGGTGAGAAAATACGCCTTGCGCTTTTTAAGCTCTGCGATCATCCGATCGACATGACATTTCCTAACCACCAGCGCCTGCTCGCTGGCACAGACAGTACCGTTGTCGAATGTCTTGGAATTGAAAATCTGCTCAACCGCAAAGGGGACATCGGCGCTTTTACCGATAAACACCGGCACATTGCCGGGACCGACCCCTATCGCCGGATTGCCCGAGCTGTACGCCGCCCGCACCAGTGCCACCGAGCCGGTGGCGAGGATCATGGCCGTCTTCTTGTGACGCATCAGCTCCAGTGTCTCATCATTAGTCGAACTTTTGACCCACTGGATGCAATGTTCCGGGGCGCCCGCCTCCAGCGCCGCCTCATAGCAGATACGGGCCGCCTCGATGGAGCATTTCCGGGCGGCTCCATGCGGGCGGATTATGATCGGATTGCGCGATTTCAGCGAGATGAGGATCTTGAACAGGACAGTCGAGGTCGGGTTGGTGACCGGGGTAATGGCGAAAATGGGACCGATCGGCTGAGCGATTTCGATAATGCCGTTTTTATCGTCCTCCGAGATGACCCCGACCGTTTTCAGATCTTTGATATCCCGATATACAAATCGGGTTGCGATCACATTCTTGATAACCTTATCCTGCCAGATTCCCAAACGGGTTTCTTTATGGGCGTGTTTGGCCAGTTCGATACGGTGATTGAATCCGGCCTCATAGACCGCTTTCACCACCCGGTTGGTATGTTCCTGGTCGAATTCCTTAAATGTGGTCGCGGCTTGGGCCGCCTTATTCATTATAGCATCGATATCGAGACCACGGCTGACTGTCGCACTCATAATACCACCTCTCTATCAATACGTTATGATATCCGGGCCCGCTTTATTCCAAGATATAAATCCGATGATGGCGATGCAACCACAAAGATGACAATATTCACCCTAATGGGTCTATATCATATTTACAATGGAAGCAAAACACTCAGTCGGCGCACTCGAAGGCGTTCGGATAATGTTCGAGACGGCCCTTGAAGATGGTGATCAGGTCGATCTGAAAATCATAACCGTGAAGACCGTTTTCGGAGATATATCGCTCGGCGGCGGCAACAAGATTCATCTGTTTCCTGCGATCGACTTTTTCGGCCGGATGTCCGAACTTCGAACTGCGGGCGCCTTTGACTTCGACGAATGTGATGGTATCGTCTTTTTGGGCGATCAGGTCGATCTCCTTATGCGATGCCTGCCAGTTGCGTTCGAGAATGGTATAACCTTTGCTTATCAAATAAGACTCGGCCTGCTGTTCATAACTGCGGCCTTTATGACGGGTATCTTCTGGCTTCTTTGAGGGCAATTTAAAAATCTAACGCGGTTTGCTTCAATGCTTCCATGACCGGGCGGTACGAGCGGCGGTGAATATCGGTCGGGCCGTACTCCCTGAGTTCCTCGATATGTTTTCTGGTCGGATAACCGCGATGATTGGCGAAAGAGAAATCGGGGTACAGCTCCTGGTATTTATCCATGATCCGGTCACGGGTTACCTTGGCGATAATCGATGCCGCCGATATCGACGGGCAGATGGCGTCGCCGCCGGTGATAGCCATCTGGGGGATACTGATATTCGGGATGGTGAAATTACCGTCGACCAGAAGAAAAGAAGGATCCTGCTCCGGCGAAGTCACAGCAATACGCATGGCCATCAGCGAGGCTTTGAGAATATTGATCCTGTCGATGGTGCAATTGTCGATTATCCCGATCGAGCACATAGCTCCGGAGGCGGCGATTTCATCGAAAAGCTCCTCACGCCGTCGCGCGGTCAATTTCTTGGAATAATCGAGACCCTCGATAGTAATACCGATCGGTAATACTACCGCCGCCGCCACAACCGGTCCGGCCAGTGGTCCGCGTCCGACCTCATCGACCCCGACAATCCGATCGTAGCCTTTTTCCTGAAGGCTGGACTCGATCCGGGAAAGATCGGGAAGCATTTTCGCCAATCCTTTTACTTTAAGTATCGTTGACATAGAAATATCGCCTCTATGGCTAAAATAATCGTCTGATATACTGAAATGCAAGCCATATTATATTTATCGGCCTTAAAATTATAAAATATTATTT
>QNAH01000358.1 GCA_003641425.1 Candidatus Zixiibacteriota bacterium | reverse complement strand
CATGTTGCAGGGCAATTTCGCCCATGAAATCAATATCGGTGACCTGCGCGAAGCCATTGCCAGCGGCGGATTCCCGGAAGCCTCGATTCAGGAACTGGATCGAACCGATGTCGGTGTCTTTAACTCGTTTATGATTCGTGTCAGGGAAACAACCGCCGGAGACGAAAGAGCGGTCAATAAACTGCTAAATATCATTAAAGAACGTTTCCCCGACAATGAATTTTCAAAAGATTCCGAGCATACAATCGGCCCGGCTGTTGGTGAATCATTGCGCCGGAGCGCCCAGTGGGCGGTAATTATCTCGATTCTCGGGATGATCGTGTATATATGGATGCGGTTCGATTTCCGTTCCGGTGTCGCCGCCACAATTGCGACACTGCATGATGTGCTCGCCGTGCTGGGTGTGTTTTTCATTCTCAATAAGGAAATCACCCTACTGGTGGTCACGGCCTTGCTGACACTGGCCGGATATTCCCTAACCGACACAGTTGTGGTCTATGATCGTATTCGCGAGAATTTGAAAAAATTCCGGAAAAAGGGCCAATTCGTAAATACCGTTAATAACTCCATCAATGAAGTGCTGTCGAGGACTATCATGACATCCCTGTCGACTTTGACCGTGGTCGTGGTGTTGTTCTTTTTCGGAGGCGAGGTAGTTCATGATTTCGCCCTGGCAATGATAATTGGTATTCTGGTAGGAACTTATTCCTCGGTTTTTGTAGCCAGCCCGATCGTGGTGGAATGGGAAGCTCACCGGCCGAGCCGATTCAAATAATAAATTGTCTTTAATACAGGGCCGTTCGTAAAGAACGGCCTTTGTTTTAAGCGGTGTTATTGATCCTATGACCGAAAAAGAGATGGAAATCAAGCTCGATCTGGTAAATGAGCAGTTCTTTAATCGACTGCTGGATTATCTCCAGGACCCGGAGGAACTGAGACGGCAGACAAATTATTTTTTCGATACCGAAAATCATGATCTCGCTTGCTCCGGCTGGGCCCTGCGATTTCGGACTTATGGTGACAGGGCTATTATCACCGCCAAAGGGATTGTTTCCGGTAATATCGACGGGTTGACGGTCAGACCGGAAATCGAAGAGCTGATTGAAATCGAAAAACTTCGGGAAGCCCTTGAAAATGGTATAGATATCAAGGAATTGCCTGAAAAAATATCGAGAATATTTGTCGAGACCGGTATCCGTGGTATTGTCCGAAAATTATTGTCATTTACGACTGAACGACATATTTTTGCATATTCTTTTGATAACCTGCAAATTGAATTTGAGCTTGACAGGACAGAGTATTCCGACGGATCAGTTGATTATGAACTTGAAGTTGAGATCGATGATATCTCGCTGTTTGAAACGGCCTTGCGCGAAGTTGAAAGAATTTTGGAAAGGCTGAAAATCCCCTGTAACTACCAGAGTGAAAGCAAATTCGGTCGGGCGCTGAAAAAAATCGGGATCGATACCGGGCCTGCCGAGTAAAATAAAATTGAAATTAATTATACCGGTTTTGCCTGACTTTACCGTTTGTATGAGGCAATGATGTAATATTGATAAAAGGAGAAAAGGAATGAAAAGAATCGTTCTTTTTACACTGCTGATTATGTTCGCACTGACCGGGCTGAATTCGGCTCAGGTTATCAACAACAATTACCCGTTTTCTCTTGAGTATAACCCTCAACGCACCCTGATAAATACGATCAAGACACCTGCCGGATACCAGCGATATCCCTCGAAGAAGATGGATATTTATATGGCTTGGATAACCAATTTGCCGCTCAAACCAAAAGAACATCCGGTTGTCAAGTGTGACAAGCAAATCCTTATGGGGATAGACTCTATAAGCGGCGTTATCGATCTGAGCGTGACTTCAAAAAATCAAAAAGATGCTGATTTGCCTGTCCAACTCATGTTTGAATATATGAGAGCCATCAGGCAACTGGAAAAATACCCGTTTCTCCTGACCGCCACCGATACCGTCACATATGGAAAATGGCTTAACGGCAGTTACACACGAGACGCACGCGGTAACCTGATATATAAAAAAGGCGAACCGAGAGAATCGGATGAAAGAGAATACTACCGCTATCTTGAGTTTGTCATGGCAAAGAATGAAAATAAAACCCTGCTTCACAATCTGATCCCGGTCGATGAAACCGATATTGCTCCGGGGTGTCTGTATATCCAGTTCGATCCCGATGATCCCGATTCGACCGGGCATACCGCCCTGATCCTCGATGTCGCCGTCAATCCCAATGATGAAAAGGATATTCGACTGCTGGCCGGATGGGGAGGGAACCCGGCTCATAATTTGTATATCGCCCGGCCCTACCCGGTAAGCAAAAGGCAGTGGTTTACGCTTGATGAGTTTAAAAAGCGATTATCCGAATATGGCAATGGAAAGTTTTACAAATTCAAAGTGACCTGATGCCGCGGCGGTTTAAAAACCGCTTGCTAAGAATTGATTCCGGCTTTACTTTTCATATATGATCACTGAAAAGAAAGCCGGATTTTTATTTACTGTCATTATCCCGGTGCTGTGCTGTGTCTCCATTCACGCCAGAACGCTGACCATCAGCCGCGGCACTGATCTCCAGGCCACCATAAATTATGCCTCCGACGGAGATACCATCCTGGTGGGAAACAAAACATTCGAGGCCGCGCCCACCCAATTTATCGATTCGCTTTGCGGTAACTGCACCGAGTATAATACCCCGGTAAAAGCCTCCTATGGCTATCTGATCAAAGATAAATCATTGCATATAATCGGCATGGATAAGGGCAAATCGATTTTGAAGACCAATGCCGGTTACGGGATCTTTTTTGTCAATTCGCAAAACTCGAGTCTCAGTAATCTCACTGTTACCGGGGGGCGGCGCGATTCCGATGGAAACGCCACCGATGCCGCTGTCGTTGCCCGTAATTCGAAAGTGCATATACATAATATCGATGCCATCAATAACGACGACCGCATCGATACTGTGATTGTCGGTATCGGCGGGATCTTCGGCCGCGAAGGAGCCGAGTTGTTCATCGAAAACTGTCGTATAGAAAACAATACCTGGGATGGTATTGCCTTATATCGGGGAGCCAACGCTGTCGTGACCGACTGTATCATCAAGGACGGCCGCGGCGCCGGAATCGGAGTCACCTGGGATGCCACCTGCCTGGCCTACCGCAATATCGTCACCGGATACTGGAAAGGTATCGGCGCCTTTGGAACATCATGGGTGATCGCACATAACAACGCCGTCATCGACAATCTCGGCTGGGGTATGATCGCTACCGGCAAATCT
>QNAH01000357.1 GCA_003641425.1 Candidatus Zixiibacteriota bacterium | reverse complement strand
TAGCGACTTATCGTGAGGCCGAAGATCTTATAAATATCGGCGCTGATGCAAAGGGGACATCACCCACACTTGATTACGCCATCTCAAAAATCGACCTTATAAATCGGTGTTTTCGTCAGGCGATCAAAGAACATTGTGACTTCGAAAATGCACTGGCCGAATTATCTCAAATAATGGAAACCGACGAAGACGAGGCGGGTAAAGATGAAAAAGTTTCGGTTCCGGCTGGATCGAATACTGCAGCTTAAAGCCCACGCAGAAAAAGAAAAGCAGAAAATATTCGGAATGGCCGTCCGCAAGGTGGTCGACCAGGAATCTGAGCTGAAAGCGCTGGACAATATCCGAACGGATACGCAAAACAATCAGCGCCGCCGGTTGAGCGGCGGATTGGATATACCCATGATGTCGTCCTATTCAAGATATTATCTGCTTCTCAAAAAGAAGGAACTGGGAGGACTGGAACTCCTTAAGGCATATAAAAAAGACCAGGAAGAGAAAAGACGCGAACTGGTCGAAGCCGCCCGGGAGAAAAAAACATTCGAAAAGCTGAAAGAAAACAAGTTCGACAGCTACCGGAAAGATGTCGAATTGAACCTCCAGAAGGAACAGGACGAGATCGCTTCACAGATGCTTGCATATAGTAAAAGCTCCCGGCAGGCTCGGGAGCTTTTGGGATGATACGATGTAATATCGTAATCAAAATCTCTACTTCATCAAAGTCATCTTAAGGCTCTGGCGGAATTCTCCGGCTTTTATCCGATAAAAATATACACCGGATGCCAGTGGCTGATTTTGATCTCCCTTTCCATCAAATATTACTTCATGCGTACCCGCCGGCATAAAATCATTCACCAGCGTCCGCACTTTTTGTCCCAATATATTGAATACATTCAATTGTACATCTGAAGCCTGCGGCAGATCAAACGAAATTCGTGTGGCCGGATTAAACGGATTGGGCACATTCTGGCCCAGTGCGAATTGAATGGGAAGCACTTCGGCCGTAATGTTATCCACATCGGTCGGCGATTTGATTTCTACACGACCCGGCGTAAAATAAGGTGTGAATGTCAATGCGCCGAGATCATCGGTAAGTATAAATTGCGTGGGTTGCACGCCAAGATACGTGATCGAATCGATCACTACCGTATCGTCGGCGGCCTCGGCATGGATGTCGAAAACGATTTTTGCCAGCGAACCGCTGCCGCCTGTCAATGGCGCGGCGTCATCGAAGATCAGGCTGATTAGCATTGACTGATCATTCAGGCTGGTTTGCTTGGTGAAAGCGATATCCCCGCGGGTTCCGTTGTAAATGGTTGTATTATACAGCAAATCGGTCGAAGAATAATGCAGGGCCAGATAGGCCGCTTTTATATCTTCCTGGTTGTAGGCAAATACATTGACCACCACGCTCTGACCGGGAATGCCGGTGACTTCTTCCACCCATATCGAGTCAATGCTCGGCGGAGCCTCCTGGATATATACTTCGCCGGAAGAAAAGTACGGGGTTATAGACTGTGTCTGTTCGGCAATAAATATGGTACTTCTATTGCCGCCTATAACCTGCGGCCAGGAACCGCTGTTGATGGTCGTCGTAACATCTCCGGCAACCGGCTGGATGGTAAAATGTAAAGTCCCCAGCAAACCATTGCCGGGAGGTATGGAATCATCGCTGGTAATAAAATTGGGCATAAAGGAAAAATCCATAAGATTAGCGGAGTCGATAAAAGAAAGGGTGAACGGTGACTCATAATTCTCGATTCTCCCGCCCACAAGCGAAAAGGAATCAAGAGCAAGATATTCCGGCTGGTACTCCATCACCACTTCAAGACCATACAGAGTCTCGTCGTTATAAAAATAGACCGGTACGGTGCAGGTGCGGCCGGGGAGACCGGTCGATGATTCAATACGCAAAGTGTCTACTTCACCCGGATCGGTGATGGCCGACGCCAGCATCGGCAACAAAATCAATAATAAAGTAAATTTGGCAGTTCTCATAGTGTACATCCTTTTGTGCATTATCAATTACAGCAAAAGAGATGCGAAAGTATTAGATATTTAAAGTCCAGATCAAAAAAACACCCAACGCGTAGTAACTATTTAAGCGGCAACAATTAAACTTTTTTTAAGATAGTATGTCCGGTCCCCGGTTGCAAGCGAAAAACGGGCAAAATTAATCTTTGTGAAAGTTCTTGCAACCAATCCTGCGAAATGGTTTGCTTGGAAACGACTAACTGCCTCCTTAGGAAATATTTTCCGCTTTCTTACTTATTTTCAAAAAACAACAATTTACAGCGATCGTCTATGTCCCCATCCGCCATTGTGTTACAGCCGTATTATCCACCCTGTATAATTGCGGCACAAGCATTGCTTATAAATGTGTCGGAGTGGTATAATTATGATTAAAGGATTGTACAAATCAGCATCGGCAATGATCCCGCGCATCAAAAAGCAGGAGATCATCGCCAATAATCTCGCCAATGCATCATCGCCCGGTTTTAAACGCGACACCGTTTTCACCAGGGAACTGTCGCGCGCCCAGGCCAGACACATCCCGCGTCAGACAGATTGGCAGACGCCGATGATTGATCAGGTTTATACCACTTTCGAGCAGGGAAACTTCGATCGTACCGGCAATATGCTTGACCTGGCGCTTGAGGGTAACGGCTTTTTTGTCTTCCAGACAGAGAAAGGCGAGAATGTTTTATCACGATCAGGAAACTTATCGGTCAGCTCCGACGGTTATCTGGTCAATTCAAATGGTAATCGGCTTATGAGCGACAGCGGCCCCATCAATGTCGGCGGAGGCGAGCTGTCTGTCTCGGAGTCGGGACAGGTTCAGGTCGATCAGGCTGATGTGGCGGCCATACAGGTGGTCGATATCGAAGACAAGACCGTCCTTCAGAAAACCGGCACCGGTGAATTTAGAATTCCCGATGAGGTCGAAATCACACAGGCGGTAGAATATAGAATCCGGCAGGGATACCTGGAATCATCCAATGTCGATGTCGTCAAGGAGATGGTCGACATGATTATCTCTTACCGCAATTTTGAAGCCGATGCCAAATCGGTCCAGGCCCAGGATGAATCGCTGGAAAAACTGATCAACAACGTCGGACGGGTCAGATAGAAATTTATAGTAATGGAGTATAGATCATGTTAAAAGCAATGCGCACCGCAGTTTCGGGCATGACTGCACAGCAGATGAACGTGGACAATATAGCCAATAACCTGTCCAACGTGACCACCATCGGCTTCAAGCGAAGCCGTGTGGAATTTCAGGATGTCCTGTATCAAAACTTTCGCAAGGCCGGCACTTCG
>QNAH01000356.1 GCA_003641425.1 Candidatus Zixiibacteriota bacterium | reverse complement strand
TGATCCGCCGGGATACCGGCTGAAAGGACCGCGGAAGAGACCCAAGATCGGGCCCTACATCGAGAGGATACGGGAGATGTAAACGCCGGTTGAAAAGTGATATGCTGAAGGACGGGATTCCTCCCGAGCGAGGGGCCACTATCATTAAGAAGGTCTCTACGGAAAGGAGGAGTTCTTATGAAAACGATTGCACTGGATGTCCACAGCGAAGAGAGCCAGATGGCGGTGGTCTCTCCTGTTGGCGAGGTATTGCTGGAAATGAAAGTACCCACTCAGCCGGAGCAGTTGCGCCATGCGGTTGCCGGCGTCAAAGGCCCCAAGAGAGTGGTGTTCGAAGAAGGCCCGATGTCTGGAATGTTGCAAGATGCGCTGAAAGATGTGGCCGAGGAGGTCATTTCATGCGATCCGACGCACAACGCACTGATAGCCGGAGCCGAAGACAAAAACGACGAACGGGACGCCCTGCGCCTGGCGATGCTTTCACAGGTAAAAGCCATTCATTCCGTTTACATACCACCGGAACCCTACAGGACTTTGAGAAGCCTCGTGCGCTACGACCACAATCTACAGAACAACATCACGGGCGTCAAGAACCGCATAAAAGCGATGTGCAGGCGCATGGGGATACGTTATCGCGGAGTACGGGTATACAGCAAAGCCGGACAGAAAGAAGTCCTGGCGCAAATCACGAATGCCGGGTTACGTTGGCAGGTCAGGAGCATGTACCGGCAGTTCAGGGTATTACGCAGCGAGCGATTGAAAGCCAGAAAGGTACTGCTGCGGCAGTCCCGGGAATTTCCGGAGATAGAACGATTGAAAAGCATACCTGGAGTAGGCCCGGTGATTGCTCGCACAATGGTTGCATGGATAGTGGACCCGCATCGCTTCACAAGTCGCAGAGCGTTGTCGTCCTACGCCGGGTTGGGGCTCGGACAAGGCTGGACAAACTGGCAACCAATCAATCGAGCGCGGGCATCGAAGAAGGGCCAGAGGGAACTGAAGCGTGTGTTGTTTATTGCTGCGAGGGCTGCTTTACTCAGAGAAAATGCACTGGCCCGTCGCTATCAAGCCAGAGTGTATTCCGGCTGGGAAGACGGCAAGGCCATCCGGGATGTTGCACGTTGCATTCTTATGATAACCCGGGCCGTTTGGATAACAGGGAGGACATACGACGATGCAATGGTGAGTGTGCCGGTAGTGAGGGCTCACGGCCGATAAGTGTGCTGGCGACCTCTATTTGTTCGATGACTTTGGCCGCCGCGCACCGCAGGTACAGCCTGCTAAAAGTCATGTCCAGGTCGAACCGCCGGATGAGCTCCACCGCCGCAATGGCCTACGAGGCCCCAAAAGTGATTGAGCCACCGGCGTTGCTTGGTTCGAGGATTTCTTGGGCGAGCCCCGGCAACGGGATACCAGCCCCGACAGATGCATGGCCACACCATAACGGTGATGCACGAAGAATCAAGAAGATATCGGGCCAGGAACGACAATTGGCAGTGCATAGTGCTGCGGCAGCGAAAGATATGACATCGAACATGCATATGAGGTCCTTCGTGGCACAATATATCGGAAGCCGCTGGCGGCAAACCCTACAAAAGCGCATGCTTTGTGGGATGGGAGGAATCTTTTGCTTGCTTTTGTCCTTCACAGATGCGGCGGTGGGCGGCCGAAAAGTGCAACACCTGGCCCATGGTATCCTTTCGCTCTAAAACGTCAAGTTCGGGGTTATTTTTCTGCCGACAGGGAGGGGGGTGTCTTACGCTTCAGCCGGCGCTTCGCTTCTTTCAGCCGGTAACTTTCACCGTTGGCCTCGATGATATGTATCCTGTGCGTCAACCTGTCCAAAAGCGCCCCCGTAAGCCGCTCGTTACCCAATACCTCCGTCCAGTTTTCAAACGGCAGGTTCGTCGTCACAATCAAACTCGTCCGCTCATATGCCCGGCTCACCACTTCAAACAGCAACTCCGCCCCCGCCTTCGAAAACGGTACATATCCCAACTCATCCAGCACCACGAGATGCATCTTCTCCAGTTGCCTGTGAAAGCGTTTCAGTTGACGCTCTTCCCGTCTTTCCAGCAACTCCGTCACCAGGCCCGTTACCGTGTAGAAGCGTACCCTGTTACCCCGGCGGCAGGCCGCAAAAGCCAGCGCCGTCGCCAGGTGCGTCTTCCCCGTGCCGCTGTTTCCCACAAAAAGCACGTTTTCTCTCTTATCTATGTACTCCCCCCGGAGGAGTTCCCGCATCAACGCCTGGTTTATGGACGGCTGCGCTTTGAAGTCAAACGTGTCCAGCGTTTTTACGACCGGGAACTTCGCCGCTTTCAGTCTCCTTTCCGCCGCCCTTTGCTCACGGTCCGCCACCTCCCTTTCACAAAGACGCAACAGGAATGTCTGGTAGTCCGCTCTCTCCGTACGACATATTTCCGCCATCTTGCCGTACTCTCTCAACACCGTCGGCAACTTCAATTGCTTCAGGTAGTGTTCCAGGAGCACCGCCGGCTTCTTCCCACTCGTCATATCACGCCCCTTGCCCGGAAAGAAGCGCCCCGTATTCGGAAATATCCGTCTTGGCCACTTTTACGTACCTCAGGTGCTCTCTCCCTGCCAGACTGAACTTCGTTTCCCCCCACTCCTCCTGCGGAAAGAGGTATTGCGCTATGCCGTCGCGGATAATGACGCCGTTTTCCAGCCCTTTTTCCACTGCACGGGTCACTGCTCCAGGCGAATGCTTTTCCAACAACCTCAACACCCTTATGTATTCCCCCGTCCCCTTCTTCCCCAATGCGTTTTCCAGCCTTTTTCTCAGCACATCGAAACATTCGGGAAGATGCCAGCCTTCGAGTGGTCTTGCATGATCCAGCGCCCCGGGTTTCCTTTCCAGGAGCGCCAGGTAATGCACAGGGTCGAAAGACACATCTTCCTGGCTCCACAGCCTCCTGTGGTCGGCGATAATCTGCCCCTTGAAACATATCTCCACCCTGTCCGTATAGCCCTTCACTACCACCGGATGATGGGCATATCGCACCGGCACCGAGTAATCGTTTCTGTCAAAGCGCACCAGCGAAAGAGAACTGGCCGTCGTGGATACCTTCCGGCAGGCGTCGAACGGCGTCTGCGGCTCCTCGAAAAACGCCGCACGGTCTTCTCGAAGCAGGGCTTTCTTTTCCGCCCCCTTGCCCCGCACCTTTCTTTTCAGGTCTTCCCGGCACATTTCGACAAGACGGGCATTCAACTCGTCGAAATCTCTGACCTGGGGCACCGGCACCAGGAAGTTTCTCCTGGAAAACTTCACGGTCCCTTCCACCACACCCTTTTCATTCGC
>QNAH01000355.1 GCA_003641425.1 Candidatus Zixiibacteriota bacterium | reverse complement strand
TAAGGATGGATTCTTCTATCTCTATTGTCTGCTGATAATATTTTCTTATAATATCTTCTGAAAGTAGTATACCGATAGAGAGGGGATTTTCAAGAAAAAAGTCAATAATATTTCTGTTAAGCGCTCTTATAGAATCGGAGTCTTTTAATTCCTTTTCATTAAAAATATCATATATTATAGGTTTTTCCCTAAAAGGTTTTATTTTATCAATAATCGTTATAAGGTCTTTCATTTCAGATTGAATCAGCATCCCTCTTTCTTTTCTTTTTTCTATTCCCTCTTTGATCAAAAAAGCTGTATGAAATGGATCTGCATCAAAAAAGTTGTAATCCTCTTCTTTTTTTAAATTATCTACAATATTTTTAATATTTTTCCTTGAGATAAAATCTGACATAAATTTTTCTATACCTGTTTGGAAATTGTTAACAGCATAGGTTAATCTTGTTCCATATTTAGGGACCTGAATACCGAGCAGAAGCGGTTGAGAGCCGGTGGGATCTATGGAATCAAGCATAGCAAAGGAAGGTTCTATCGCGGGTATTTTTAATAAGGGGGTAGGGGTTTTTATTTTTATTGGTTCAACAATCTTTATACCTTTTAATTTGAGTTGGTATAAAGCTTTTTTAGCAGCCTTTAATGTTTTTTTGGAAGGGTTAGTTAAAATATAACTTTTAATTATATCAATGTTGTTCTTATCAGGGGTTTTACCAAGTATATCCAATATAGCGAGATCAAGAGATTCGGATTTCCCCATTTTCCCCAAAATATAGTTTGAAATCTCCTTTTTGTTTCCTTTATTATCTATTTTTTCTTTGATTTGTTCAAAAATAAGGAGTTCTTCCTGAGAAAGAGCTATTTTTTCTTTTTTTTTCTTTTTTTTCATAACCAAAACAAAAACCTTTCTATATTTCTATTATTTTAGTGATTCAAGTTTTATATTTATGATATAATATAATCAGAGAAATTTTTAAAGGGAATTATCTCCATACTATAAAAGGAGAACAATTTCAAGACAATAAAAAAGATAAACTTTAATGAGTTTATACTGAAAAAAAGATTAATTAAATCTAGGCTAACAAAGTTGCAACAAAGATAAAAGGGGAAAATTCTTATTTTTTATAATTTTGTTGAATCACTAATAAATTATTTAATTATAGAAAGTACGTTAAAACCATTTTTTTCAAGCTCTTTTGCAATTTTATCTGGATCACATTTCATAAGTCTAAAATAATATATCTTCTTTTTTTCTTTTAACTCCCCTCCCATACTAACCGAGATGATTTCACCACCTGCTTTTTTGATTAAATTTACTGCTTTTTCAAAATTTTTCATGCCCTTCTCAATAGCTAAATCTATTCGTGAACTTGACTTAAGTATGCCCATAATCTCAATAAAAGCAAAAAGGATATCTGTTACTGTTATTATTCCAACCAATTTCTTATCTTTTAAGACAGGTAGTCCTCCTATCTTATAAGAATAGATTAGTATAGCTGCCTCTTCCAGGCTTGTTTCAGGTGTAATAGTTATAGGATTTTTGATCATGATATCAGATACTGTTAATTCTTTTAAAAAAGGGGAAAAAAGAGCTTTACGTATATCACCTTCTGTGACAAGACCAAAAAACTTTTCTTCCTTGACCACTGGTAAGTGGCGTATAGAGTTTTTGCGCAATATCTCTATTGCTTCCTCAAGGGAGGTTTCAGGTTTAACTGTTATCAAATCCTTTATCATTCTTTTTTCTACTTGGATACTGAACCCCCCCTTTTAGGATATCTTAATGTTTAAATAAAGCCCAGGCTATTAGTACTATGAAGATAAGCCCAACAGTTAGAGCTGCAAACCCTATGATTCCAGAGATAAGATTAGTAAGTATATCAGGATATGACGTTTTAACCTCTTCAAGTTTGCCTTCTTCTTTGAGCCTTTCGTATTGGAGAGCTCTTTCCTCAATTAACTCTTCGCCTGTTATCCTACCTGTAAAGATAGCATAATTCATAGGGAACTTAGTTGGGATAAAGTGAGTATTAAAGAAATGAACAGTAAAGATAAATACTATAGCCAACAAAGCCTCTTCAGAATGTATAATCTCTGCGATATTGAATACCCATCCAGGTAAGAATTTAGATGTAAATTCAGGCCACCACAAAACAGCTCCAGATATCCCAATTGCCATCATCCCCCAAAATACAGCCATTATATCAAATTTTTCCCAGTAGGTAAATCTATCAAATTTAGGCGGGTCATCCATATCGATAAACCAGCGTATCATCTGAGCAAGGTCCTGAAAATCCTTTTTCCTAAACCAAAAAGAGTCAGGCCCCGTTAATCTCTCTTTCCAGTTTCCTTTAATCTTTTTGTTGAAAAATAGAAAATGGATGCCAAGACCAACAACAATAAAGAAACAAGCAGAGAGAAAGATAGCAGAAGTTCTATGAAGAAATCCAGCTACATCAGGTCCACCTAAAAAGCCAATGATAACTCTTGCCCAGCCAGAATTAGGATACTTTAAGGGTAAACCAGTAGTAGCCAAACCAAAGAAGCTCATCATCATTACAAAATGAAGGATTCTATCTCTCCATTTAAACCTTATAAAAGTCATGGACTTTAGCTCAGCATCTTTATTAGCTTCTCCGCTAATCATTCTTTTATACTTTTCCCAATAGCTTTTTCTCCACCATAAAAATGTATGAAACCAGAAGAATATCAGAACACTTATAATCAGTGCATCCATTGCAACGACCGTCCAGAAAAGGAGAGGGTATTTATTTTTATTTTTAAAATCAGGGTGCGCAAAATATTTTACAAAATTTTTATTTGCCTTTAGGTGGCATTTACTACAATTTTTTATTAAGTTTCTTTCATTTATAGGTGAATTTGGATCGTTTTTTGGCAAGATTGAATGAGAAGTGTGGCAGTCTGCACAACCAGCTACATGAGTTGGATAACCAAGCTCCTGCACCTTACCATGATATGTTCTTTTATAGCTTGCAACTGAAATAACGGTTTTATTATTTCTTTCCATCAATTCTTTGTTTGCGTGGCACTTATTACAAGTTCTGGTATAAAATTCCCTTGCCTGTTTTGGATACTTATAAACAGAACTATGAAGGATTTTCGTATTATGCAATCCATGGCAATCAGAACAAGCAGCGGAATCATTATTTCCTGCTATGATAGCCTTTGCATGACCACTTGTTACATATTTTTTCTTTTCATGGCATGAAGTACATTTCATTATTATAGCCTTTTTGTTTCCATCCCATTTGGTAAGGGTATGGATATTTTTGTGACAAGCCCAGCAATCCATATGAGCGAGGACCTTATGGACAC
>QNAH01000354.1 GCA_003641425.1 Candidatus Zixiibacteriota bacterium | reverse complement strand
GATTCGACCATACCGGCGTTGAGTACTTCTACTCTTCCAATCGGTGCCTTATTCACAGACAATGCCGACGGCACCGGAACATTCGATTGGACACCTGAGTTTACCCAGGCTGGTCCTTATGATGTGACTTTCTACGCCGATGACGGCGCGTTGATAGATTCCGAGGTCGTGACAATTACGGTCAATGAGGCCGGTAATCAGGATCCTGTTCTAAGTTCTATTGGTCCCAAATTTGTCGATGAAGGCGCTAACCTGAACTTCCCGATTTCCGCTGTCGATGCCGATGGCACCTTCCCGGCGCTTCTGACATCGACCCTACCCGTTGGAGCCGTCCTTACCGATAATGGTGACGGCACAGGTGTTTTTGACTGGACCCCCGACTTCACTCAGTCCGGAGCTTATGATATTACTTTCTATGCCGATGATGGTATATCTGCCGACAGCGAGATCGTCACCATCACGGTTAATCATGTCAATATTGCTCCGGTTGCGAATGCCGGTCCGGACCAGACCGATGTTTTTGTCAATACCACAATATACCTTGATGGCAGTGGATCAAGCGATTTCGACACCGATCCCCTCATATACAGCTGGGTCCAGGTGAGCGGCTCGGCCGTTACTCTGTCCGACCCAACCGGTCTAACACCGAGTTTTGTACCTCCGACACCTGATAGCTATGAATTCGAACTGACGGTTTATGATGGAAACCTGTTCTCGATTCCTGATACGGTCCTGGTAACGGCTATTAATTCCTCGCCTCCGGCGGCGATTGCCGATTTGAGTATCAATATAAACGGTGGTGCTATCGATCTTTTGTGGTCGGAAATCACTCTCGACACAGATGGTTTACCGACGATCATCGACGGTTATATAATATACCGCGACACGGTTGCCTATTTCACTCCTCAGTCTGAGGATTCGATCGGTGTCACCGATGCTCTGACATTTAATTTTACGGATAACAATATATATGGAGCCGACGTGGTCGGCGACACGCTTCAGCATTACTTCTATACTGTTGTTGCTTTCGATATTTATGGAAACAGATCGGCCGTTTCGAATCGTGTCGGTGAATATGACTATCAGATAGTCACCACCGCGACGACGGATTTTAATCTGATTTGTGTTCCTTTTGAAAATACCGGCATTACCACGGCCGATGAATTGATTACTGCTATTGGATCAGGAAACGTAAACACCGTTAATAATTATCAGGTTACGTCGCAGAGCTTTGAATCGCGATTTGCGGCCGGATTCGGTGTTAATTTTGCAGTGGTTCCGGGCGGTATATATCAGGTCAATGCCGCCTCGGCGACGATTTTCTCCGTGGCCGGTTCCATCCCTGCTCCGGGTACTGTTGATTATCAATTGGTGACAACTGCTACCAGCAGTTTCAGTTTCTTGTCGATACCTTTTGACAGGGAAGCTGAATTCTCCACGGCGCAGGAAGTTATGGACAATTTACCAGGAAGTTTCAATACTCTTAATAGATATATTGCGGGCTCGCAAAGTTATGAATCACGCTTTGCGGCCGGATTCGGCGTCAATTTCCCCGTCAGGGCGGGTAAGCCGTATCAGGCCAATGCCGCGCAGGATAACGTTTTTCCCGGACCATAGGATCAGGAAAGGAGAAAAATGACGATGAATAAAACAGTATTTTACATATTTGGAGGTGCCGACGTGCATTTCAAAAAGTCAAAACGCAAGATACCAAAGTGGCTGTATTTGCTGCTGGTTATGTTACTTCTATATTCATCATCAGCCTTCGCGCAGGGGTCAATATTTGGAGCCGTGACCAATTCCGATTTGACCACGCCGGCCAACGGTGAGATCAGCTTCTACGGTTTCCTGGATGATACCGATGAAGAAATCCGTATCGAAACTTCCATCGGAGCCGGTTATGATGCCGGCAATTGGTTTTATGACTTCCAGAATTATCTGACGGAAGCTCCCGGAAATCCTTATGATTATTACTTCTATAACAGCACCAATGGTGAAGGATCGATTCTGTCCCGGCTGATACCCAGTAACTCGTTCCAGCAGGAAGACATAACTCTTGGTCCGGTAATCTGGCCAGGCAAGCCTGCCGGATTAACCGGACATGCCGTCTCCGGCAGTTCGCTTATTATTTCGTGGACCGCTGTCGCCGGGGAAACTTATCATGTCTATCGGCGGCTGGCAACCTCCAGCGGCTCCTTTTTCAGAATCGATGATCCTGCCGGTTCGCTTGCCAATCCCGGCACTTCCAATGGTTTCTTTGTCGATAACACGGTCAATGGTACCGACAGTTACAGTTACATGATTATTGCCGAGGATGGTTCGGGTAATCTTGGTCCGCACTCGGATCCGCTGACTGTCAACTCGGCCGCTGTAGAAGGTCCAATAGTCGCCGGTATAATTCCCAACGCCGGCTCCTATGTCGGCGGGACGGCGGTAACCATCACCGGTTCGAATTTCGATATGAACGGCGTTGCGGTTGATATCGGCGGTGCCGCGCTTACTTCGGTAGCGGTTGTTTCTCCCTACGAAATCACCGGTTTGACACCTGCCGGAGTCGCCGGTGCGGTTGATGTGACCGTGACCAATACGGCTTCCGGATTGCCTTCGACACCACTTGTCGGCGGATATACATATCTGCCGAATTCCACGCCGGTTCTGGCGGCGATAGGCGCGCAGTCTGTCGATGAAGCAGTCAATCTTAATTTCCCGGTTACGGCGACTGATGCCGACGGTGATCCGTTGACTTTGTACACCTCGGCCCTGCCCGGCACGGCCACATTTATCGACAATGGTGACGGTACCGGGACCTTTGACTGGACCCCGGATTTCACGGATGCCGGTATTTATCCGGTTACATTCTACGCCACCGATGACATCGATACCGTATCCGAATTGATCGATATCACGGTCAACGATGCGGGTAATCAGGCGCCGGTACTGGCCGCAATCGGCGCTCAAACAGTTGTCGAGGGCGGTAATCTTAATCTGATAATTACTTCCTCCGATCCCGACGGCACTATACCGTCGCTCACAGCCAGTGACATTCCGGCAAATGCGACTTTTGCAGATAATGGAGACGGCACCGGAACATTCGATTTCAGTCCTGATCTGACACAGGCCGGTATATACCCGGTTACATTCAAAGCTTTCGACGGCGCTCTGGTCGATTCCGAGGTGGTTCAGATTGAAGTGACCAATACCAACCAGGTGCCGGTAATGGCATCAATTGGAGCCCGCTCGACTGATGAGCAGGTCAACCTTAATTTCACCGTCACGGTTACGGATGGCGACGGTGATCCGCTGACATTGTATACATCGGCTCTGCCCGGAACGGCGACATT
>QNAH01000353.1 GCA_003641425.1 Candidatus Zixiibacteriota bacterium | reverse complement strand
CGATCCCAATATGGGCAAGGGCGCGACCCTTCAGCGCGGTTTCGATTATGCCGTCGAGCACGGCTATGATTATGTCCTGACCATTGATGCCGATTTACAACACCTTCCGGAAGAAATCCCGCGTTTTCTCGATTACCGCCCTTACGCCGACCTCTATATCGGCACTCGCGATCTCCGCTCGATGGAAATGCCGCCGCATCGAAAACTGAGCAATTATCTGACCTCGCTGATTATCTCGATTTTCAGCGGCCGGAGGATTCGAGATAGCCAGACCGGATATCGTATGATTTCCACCGAATTGATAAAGGCTCTCAAGCAAACCTATATCGGTTATATGTTCGAATCGGAACAGCTTTTCCTGGCCGGTAAAATGAATCTCGACATTGCCGAGATACCGATTTCGACAATTTATGAAGATTCGCCCTCGTTTATAAATCCGCTGATGGATACGGCTCGCTTTGTCAAGTTGATCTGGAAACGGATTATGTCGTAAGTCATTTATAGACTATCACCTGTGAAAAAATCATTCCATGCCTGTTGCAAATTGGAGTTGATTTTATATATTCCCAATTCGGTCGTGGTGAATTATAACGGAGAATAGTTATGCTTGTTTTGCTGACCAATGATGACGGTATTTATGCCGAGGGGCTGAATGCTCTCGAATATGAGATCAAGCGATTCGCCGAGGTTTTGGTGGTGGCGCCCGATCGCGAACAGTCCGCCTCGTCGCACTCATTCACATTGAATCGTCCTTTGAGAATGTACCAGCGCGGTCCCAACCGGTTTTCCTGCGACGGTACTCCCACCGACTGTGTTATGCTGGCAACGCATGGTATTTTAAAAAACCGTATGCCGGATATATTAATCTCCGGGATTAATCATGGCGCAAATATGGGCGAGGATGTGACCTATTCGGGAACGGTTGCGGCCGCTATTGAGGGTTCGATTCTGGGTATCAAATCGCTGGCAGTTTCCAATACCGATGGTGAAAATATTGATTCCTACAAACCGGCCGCCCGGTTTATTGCCAAATTTATAAAACAGATTGATAAATTCAATCTTCCGGCAGATACTTTTTTGAATATAAATTTTCCTGCATTATGGAGCACAAAATTTTCCCAATACAAATATACCAGATTGGGGAAAAGGGTTTACAACGATATTGTCATCGAAAAAACCGATCCCCGCGGCAGGAATTATTACTGGATTGCCGGTGAATCGGTCTGGAAAAATATCGAGGGTTCCGATTATGAAGCGGTATCATCCGGGGCGGTGTCCATTTCGCCGCTGAAAGTCAACTTTTCGGACCATGACTCGCTGGAGAAAATGAAGCAGATCAAATTCAGATTATAAACGTCATAATCGAATAATTGACTTGACTTTGTATGCCGATTACATATTTTAGCATAACATTAGATCGGGGCGTAGCGCAGTTTGGTAGCGCACTTGGTTCGGGACTAAGGGGTCGCTGGTTCAAATCCAGTCGCCCCGATTTAATTTAGGCAGGTTGGGGAAAATCATAAGCCGCAAGTTTGACCAATCATGAAAGAGAAAAAGAAAACATCCGATAAAGTTCAGCCTTATATCGGGGTTATCGGTGCCAGCAAATGCTCTCAAAAGATGTGCGCCGAGGCCGAGGCGCTGGGTAAAGAGATCGCCAAACGGGGAGGTATTCTTGTCTGTGGAGGTCTTGGCGGTGTTATGCAGGCGGCGGCCAAAGGTGCCTGGGAAAATGGCGGCACCACCATCGGTCTCCTCCCGGGGCCGACACGTAAGGATGCCAATCCATATATTCACTATGCCATCCCTACCGGACTGGGCGAGGGACGTAATCTTATGGTGGTCAGATGTTCCGATCTGGTTATCGCCATGCCCGGCAAATTCGGGACCTTATCGGAAATGGCCTTTTGTCTTAAACTCGGGAAACCGCTGCTGTCGCTCTCGGCCTGGAATATATCGGATAAGATTGAAAAGTTCGATAAGCCAAAAGAAGCTGTTAAAAGGGCCTTTGAAATATTGGGACTTTCCTGAATGGCATTTATCGGGGCAAATATTAAGGTTCGCGGCGTCGTCCAGGGAGTTGGATTTCGCTACTGGTGTATGAGGCAGGCAAGAGAACTGGCCGTCAATGGATATGCCAGCAATATGTCCGATGGTTCGGTCGAGATCAAAGTCGAGGGTGATCGGGGTCTGGTTGAAGAATTTATTAAAATAGTCCGCACGGGTCCGACTTATTCCGATGTTACCGATGTAAAGGTCGAATGGTATGAACAACCCCGCGGATTTGACGATTTTAATATCCGGCACGGAGACTGATGATGAATGATTTAAAGGAAACCATCAGGTCGATACCCGACTTTCCCAAAAAAGGGATTGTGTTCAGGGATATAACGACTCTGCTGGGAAATCCCAAGGCATATAAAAAATCCCTGGATCTGATGGAGAAATTCTGCCGTGAAAAAGGAGCGGATAAAATATTGGGGATAGAGGCCCGTGGTTTTATTTTTGGAGGGGCCCTGGCTGACCGGCTGGGTATCGCGTTTATCCCCGCGCGCAAGCCGGGTAAACTTCCGGCCGAAAAATACAGCTATGAATACAAGCTTGAATACGGTACCGATTCCATTGAAATACACGCCGATGCTATTTCTGCTGGAGATTCAGTGCTGGTGGTGGATGATCTCGTGGCCACCGGAGGAACTCTTGAGGCGGCCTGCAAACTGGTGGAAAAAGCGGGTGGCCGGGTGGCCGGGATTGCGGTGCTGATCGATCTGGCTTTTTTACCATGGCGAAAAAAACTGGAGCAGTATAGTATATTGAGTCTTGTGAAATACGAAACTGAATAATAATTTGCCCCCGTAGCTCAGAGGATAGAGCAGTGGTTTCCTAAACCATTGGCCGCAGGTTCGACTCCTGCCGGGGGTATTTTTTAATGTCCGGCCGCATTTTCACCGCCTTGAGGCCGATTCCCCTATTTGCCTGTATTTATTGGCTTTAAATCAGTTAAAAATGCAAAAAGAATTTGACAGGGCTATCGGCAGTTGTTATATTTTTCACTTTGATATTTGGGATGTTTATGCGTCTGTTTAAAAAAGAACAATAATCCTTTTTGTGTAGGGAGGATCCTATATTATGAAATTGTCGTTGTTCAAGGTTTCCATACTCTTTGCGTTAATGCTCGCAACGACAGCATATGGACAGCAGCAGGGACTGAGTTATAATTTCTTCGGAGGAGGCGCACGATCAGAGGGTATGGGGCAGGCTTTTTTGGCAGTATCCGATGACGGCACGGCGGGAAGCTGGAATCCGGCGGGCTTATATATTCACGAAAAAACCCTGATGGTTTTCAGTTACAGTT
>QNAH01000352.1 GCA_003641425.1 Candidatus Zixiibacteriota bacterium | reverse complement strand
CATGCAATTGTTCCAGTTCATTGCTGACGCGGGGATCATCGGCCGGATAGACAACACTCAAAGCCACCGCCCGGGCATTATTGTGAATGATGGCGCTGGCAATGTCCCCGGCGGGAATATTCGGACCGAGATAGACCGTTCTCCAGCCGGATGATGCCGCCGTGATATTCGCCATTAAGGCGCCGAATTCATGAATCTGACCGGCCGGGGTCGTAACCACGATAGCCGGCGCCGATTCATGAGATTTATAGGCGCCGGACATATTGCCCAGGAAGGTGCGCACAACTGCTGATGCCAGATGTTCATGCACCACCTTGAGTTCACCATCGCGCCACATATCGCCGACCGAATACATCAACGGTCCCACCACCTGTTCAAACAACGCCCGCCGGGACAGGCCGACCGATGCCTGCATAAGAACCGACTCAAGTGTCTCAGCATCGAGACCCTTAATCGCCTCAAAACACCCGGCAAGATATTCCGAACCCGAATGAACCTTCACATCATCGGCGGCGGATCGAGAATCACCACGCGACAGGGAATTGTAGCCGCCGATCAATTTTTTCAACTCCTCAAGAGATAAAGTCGCGATCTGACTAATACCCTCCCCGGCCTGAGTGGCGAGACTGAGGAGGTATAACCGCTCTATATCCTCATCACAATATAACCGCCGGTTGGTTTCTGTCCGAATCGGCTTAACCGCACCATACCGCATCTCCCATATCCTGATTAATCCGGGAGAGAGACCGGTCATTTTTGCGACGAATCTTATTGGATGTTTTGTCATTTTTCTAGTCCACGTAAAAGTTTTGTTCAATATTTGCCAAGCTTTAAAACGATAATTTTCAGAAAAGTTCCTCACAATTCGATATATTTCAGCAAAATAATTCATAATGTCGGGAGTTTTATTATGATAAGTGCATACAATACAATATATTATATAATAGGGGTGAAAAATTAAATTATTTTATCCTTATTTATACAGAATAGAAACATTATCTCAACAGAAACTGTTATGAGCTTTTAAAAGTTAAGTTGAAACCAATCTAAAGGAGATTTGAAATGAAGAAATTTGACATTTTATTCGCGATCCTGCCGGTAATCGGCGGACTTAACCGGGGGCTGGTCGGTATTTTCAATTTCGATCCGGTTACCTCGATTTTCGGTAACATGAGCGTCATCAGCCGCATCGTTTATATCCTGGTCGGTTTGAGTGTGCTGTTCCAGATGACCCGGCTTAAAGCGATCCGGCGCCGCCGGGGTGTCGTTAACGGTCAATTGATTTTCATTTAACCGGGAAATCGTTACACAATGTCTTTTTGAATTTCATAGACAGTACCAGTCATGTGATTGATGCTGTCTTCATTTGTTATCCAAATAATCGCGCCGGGATTATTTGACGGGACAAAACGGCACAGATTTTCGGGATTGCAACACAATAGACTTTTTCAAAATCTGTATTTAAAATGCGACCCTTCCATGCATTTCGCTATTGCCTTTACCGGGCGACATCAATATATTAGTGCCTGATACGGAGGATGCTTTATTTATGTATTGTCCCAAGTGCCGTGTAAAATACAAAAACGACATCAGCCTTTGCCCTGACTGCGGTGAGTTGCTGGTTGAATCTTTACCGCCTGCCAATAAGCCTGATTATCACGGTATGGTGGTCGTCTATACCACCAGCGACCAGTCCAAAATACTCATTGCAAAATCACTGCTCGAGGATGCCGATATAAAATTCTTCGCCAGTGGTGATGGCATCATGGATCTTTTCGGTGCCGGACGACTGGGCTTCAACCCGATTGTCGGGGCCATCGATTTCAAAGTCAAGCCCGAGGATGAAGAAGAGGCCAAAGAGATCCTGGCCGGGCTTATTGAAGATGAACTCGATGATGATCTGGATGATGAATATGTCGATGACGAGGAAGATGAATACTGATCGGAATTGATTTTACCTCTTCTTATGAATTCTCGATAAAGGCAAATGCCGTCTAAATTCGTTTATTGTATTACTTTTTGCAGTATGATTTCAATCAAATACTAATTTAATCCACGATTAAATAACTGAAAATACTTGACATCGATAAAAAATATCCGTAACCATTTCCATAACATAATTATGCCGTACGGTGGTACGATCTATTCAATATAAAATTGAATAATCCAATGTAACAATATATGGGGAAATACCTGTTATGGACCTGGAATTACTATCAAGACTTCAATTCGGGATCACGATTGGTTTTCATTATCTCTTCCCTCCGCTGAGTATCGGGCTCGGGCTGATACTGGTCATCATGGAAGGGATGTACATGAAGACCAAAAAACTGATGTATCACCGGATAACGCGGTTTTGGGTGAAGATATTCGGCCTGATTTTCGCCCTGGGCGTGGCCACCGGAATCGTCATGGAGTTTCAGTTCGGGACCAATTGGGCGACATATTCACGTTTTGTCGGCGATGTTTTCGGGTCGGCCCTGGCCGCCGAAGGGATTTTTGCATTTTTCCTCGAATCCGGCTTCCTGGCGATACTCCTTTTCGGCTGGGATAAGGTAAAACCGAGGACACATTTCATTTCGACTATCCTGGTCGCCTTCGGGGCGCATCTTTCGGCGATCTGGATCGTTGTCGCCAATTCCTGGCAACAGACCCCGGCGGGACATCATGTGGTCGCTTTCGGTGACGGCATGCGGGCTGAGATAGTAGATTTCTGGCAGGTCGTTTTCAACCCGTCGTTTATCGATCGCATAACTCATGTCTACATGGGCGCCTGGCAGGCAGGAGCGTTCTTTGTACTGAGTGTTGCCGCCTTTTACCTGATCCGGAAAAAACACCGGGAGTTTGCCAAAGGTTCAATACGTATTGCGCTGGTTGTCGCCGTATTCGCCTCGATCATGCAACTGGTCACCGGCCACAGCAGCGCCGTGACCGTGGCCGAAACCCAGCCGGCCAAAATGGCCGCCTTCGAGGGCCACTACCCGGCCAGCGCACCGGCTGGACTGTACCTGTTCGGCTGGGTTGACGAGGAAGCGGAAGAGACAGTCGGTCTGCAAATACCGGGGCTGTTGAGTTTCATGATCGACTTCGACAGCAGTACCCCCGTTACCGGTCTGAATGCCTTCCCCGAGGAGGATCGCCCGCCGGTTAATCTTGTTTTCCAAAGCTATCACATCATGGTCGGGATCGGCATGCTTCTGATCCTGTTCTCCCTGCTCGGCGCCCTCGGATGGTGGCGGCGCTTCCTGTTCGAAAAACGATGGCTTCTCTGGATATTCGTCTTCGCGGTAATCCTGCCCATGGCGGGCAATCAGCTCGGCTGGTTTTCCGCCGAGGTGGGCCGGCAGCCATGGATTGTCTAT
>QNAH01000351.1 GCA_003641425.1 Candidatus Zixiibacteriota bacterium | reverse complement strand
TTTTACCTTGACAATAATGCCATTTACCTTTATATCTGTTGGCAAAATTGAATTCAGCTTTAATTTTTGGAGGAAGGGAAAAGCAGATGAAAATGAAACTGATGCTTTTGTTCATGGCGGTGGCCCTGATACTGGTCGCTGGATGCGACAAAGGGTATGTCGATGAACAGATCGCCGCAATGCAGGCCAAGGTCGAAGCCGACATTAATGAAGTCAAAGCAAAGGCTGATACCAATGCCGACGAGATCAACAAGGCCAAGACAATGATCACCGAGGCTTCCAAGAAAGCCGATATGGCTCTCGAAGAAGCTAAGGGATTTGAAAATTACCAGGTTATCTGGGAAGGTGTTGTTAATTTCGATTTTGACAGCTATACCCTCAACCAGATGGCCATGGATAACCTTTCCGGTCTCGGTCAGAAAATGACTGATTATCCGAAATCACTTCTGGAAATTGCGGGTCATACCGACAAGACCGGTGCTGCCAGCTACAATGTCACCCTGGGAATGAAGAGAGCCGAAGCGGTTAAGGTTTACCTTACCGACCAGTATGGCGTTTCGCTGTATCGTATGTTTACCGTTTCCCACGGTGAAGAGAAGCCGGTTGCGATGCCTGATGAGAAAAATGCCAACGCGCAGAATCGTCGCGTTGTTCTTAAACTCTGGGGCAAATTATAATCCGATTATAATTCTGGGCTAATAATTTCGAAGCGGGATCGATTATTCGTTCCCGCTTTTTTGTACTTTACTTCAATTTGGATAACTTAAAAAGTATTTCCGGCACTTCCCAGGAAAGCGAAAACCAACCAATATCCACCATGAGCCGGATATTGATGATTTTTCAGTTTACGTTAATCACTACTCAAACTTGAATTCAATACCTGAGGTCTCGAAACGGGCACGGACCCTGATGGTATCGGGAAGGCGTGATGATGTCTCGGCATAATCGAATGGAAACAATGTCCCATAGTCCTGCTCGCCGTTATTGTTGCGGTCGAGGAAACCGCTTAAAAAATACTTCCCCGGGGGGAGCTCTAAATTGAATGTTTTGTCGATTACAGGCTCGGAAATTATTTCCTGACCCTTGACGGTGGCAAAAGTGATATATGGCGTACCCGATGTATCGACTGCAGTACCAAAGGATATTTTCCCTGCCACCGACCCGAGTGAATCATGGTTATAGGTATCGAAGCGGTAATTGACAACCGAATCTCCGAGACGATTACCGGCCAGGTCATAAAACAGCGTTTCAGCGATCATTATTTTATAAGTCTTCCCCCACTCCAGTCCACGGGCCAGAAGATCGATTGAGAAATTATCCAGCCAGCGGTAATTGATATCGGCGTATGTACTATCATTGGCTATTATTCTGACCGCCGCATCAGAAACATATTTCTTGTTGATCGGCTCGGAGAAACGCAGCTCGATCAGGCTGTCGGTCGGATATAGAGTGGTTCGTGTATGCGAGATATTGTCAATTACGGGGGGCGTCCTGTCATCTTCATCATTGATATTCAACTCTCCGCTGAATATATACGGCGTACTGTCGGCCGCCTGTCCGAATACACCGGCATCGATTTTTACACGATACTTCCCTGCCGGCAATGTCCGGAAAAAGAAATTGAACGATCGCTGTGGCTCATTTCCGCGTTCTTTCATGGCGGTGGGATTTTGACCGGCGCCCGAAGAGTCGACCGGCTGCAGAAATATTTTGTCAAAATTATCTCTCAATAGCGTGTGTTCAATCTTCTCGGAAAAACGCACCTTGATCAACCGATCGCCGGTAACTGTGGCGGAGATGATCGAAATCGAGCCGGTATCCTGCTCGATCATGTTGAAATCGATCCGCGGCGATGATCCCGGAGAGACAACGGCGATCCTGTCGGGCAAACCAAACACCTCACGGGGGAAATTAAAAAGGTGATTTTTGTTTTTGTCCGTGAATGCCATAATAAAGTACCGCCCATCGGGCAGGAATTCAAGCTGGTATTCACCTGATTTGCCGGATTGAGTTATGTACGGCGGATACAATGAATCGAAACTGGTTGTATCACCGGGTGCTTCGAAGGGATACAGCGCCACCATCGTTCCGGTTGACGGTTTGCCGTCTTTGACCACCAGTCCGGATATTTTACCCCGGTCGATACGGGTTCCCGTACTGAAAGCGAAACTGAATGTGTTTTCCATTTTGTTTTTGCGGATGTCCGCGATATTGGAGCCGACATTAACAATATAGGTGGTGCTGTCGGCAAAGGAATCGGGCAGGATGATATTAAGTGTATGCTTTTGCCATTTGTATTTGATCTCACCCGCGAAACGGGGCGAGATAAATATGGCATTTTCAACGCTTTTCTTCTCGATACTCTCGGAAAATTGAATCGATATCGTGTTGCCCGACATTACACCGACACTGTTTTCGGCCGGGATAGTTTCCAGCACCTTGGGGCCGGTTTTGTCTTCCGGTCCTCCCGGCGGTGATGCCACCTTGGCACAGGTAACAAAAAATATCAGGGAAATCAGGGAAATAAATTTAACTGCGATCCATCGCCTGCCGCTCATTTCTTGAGCTTCTCCACCAATGATTCGTTATCCGGATTAAGCTCCAATGCTTTTCTCCAGTAGTTATGCGCGTTTTCCATATCACCCAGAGCCTTGTATGCATCGCCGACATGCTCGGCCACGACCGGGTCTTCGGATTCGTATTCATAAGCCCGAAGAAGTTCTTTAAGCGCCTTTTTGAAATTTCCCATTTTATATAGTATCCAGCCGTAACTGTCGATATAGGCGCCGTTATCCGGCATTATGTTCAGTGCCCGCTTGATCAACCCACACGCGTATTCCAGACGCTCCCCCCTGTCAGCCAGCATGTACGCCAGGTAGTTCAAAGCCTGACTGTGATTGGGTAATATATCGATAATCTTTTCAAAAGCTGCAACTGATTCTTCAAACCGATCGTTTTGTTCCAGCGTCCCGCCAAGATTGAACAGGAGCCGGGCGGAATCCTCGACACTGGTGATATATTTCAGCCCCGTTTCATAGGTGGCCACCTCGAGATCGACCGAATCCTGGAGCCTGTATACGAATCCAAGATTGAGCCAGCCATCGACGACAGAATCGGCCAGGGCAGTCAATCTGGTAAAATTGAACTTGGCCCGCTCCAGATCCTCATATATTAGAGCGATTCTCCCTGCATAATAATGATTGACCAGGTTTTCATCACCCTTTTCGATCAATGACGTAAATATTGAATCGGCGACCTGCAGACTGTCGACATCGAAATACATCATCGCCAGGCGTCGTGCCATGAAAGTATCATCCGGCATCACCGCCAGGATATTGCGGGCGACGGCGATACCCTTGTAAA
>QNAH01000350.1 GCA_003641425.1 Candidatus Zixiibacteriota bacterium | reverse complement strand
GTTTCTCGACCGGAAAGCCTTTGATCTTCATTTCGAACAGTTTCTCAGCCACCGCTTTGGCGTCATAAGTGTTCTCGACCACCTTGACACCGCCAGCCTTGCCGCGCCCGCCGGTAAGCACCTGTGATTTCAGCACGATCGGCTTATTCCATTCGGTCGCAATGGCTTCCACCTCGCGAGACGAGGCCGCCAGACGGCCCTCCGGAATCGGGATATTGAATTTGGCAAAAAGCTCTTTGCCCTCGTATTCATAAAGCCGCATAGCAAAAATCCTGATTTTATTATATTAAATATTCTTTTTCAATTTCGGTTCGTAAAAACGGCAATTTATTATATCGCCGTCAAAAGTCAACCGGATTCGCTCGTGAAAGTTAAAACTTATAAAAAACCGCAATAATCGAAGCCGCGCGAATATCCCGGGGCCAAAATCATACGAAATCCGAGTCAGGATGTGAAAAAAGAGACTAAATGTTTGGTTTTCCCTCTTATTAATAATTTTCCGTAACGGCATGGATTCATATTATTTACAGAAAATTACCGAAAAAAAACTTGTGAAAATTTTCGCCAAGTCCTTGTATAAGGGATTAAAATATTGTATATTGATTTGAGCTAATTTGTTTTGTATTGTGAATATTTTCACTATATTTGGCTGGCTCTGCGGCAAAGTGAAGTCATCCACTGTTTGAAAAAGAGAGTTTTTGAAATACAGACGAATTTTCGTCCACGAATAACCAGTTAGATATGAGGTCCCGATGCCAATTTTCATATCAACACGCGAATCGGACGACCAGCTTCGCAAAAAGGTCAGGGAGATCAGCGGTCAGAATTTCCAGCAGTGTTATCAATGCGGAACCTGTTCCGGCTCCTGCCCAATGATCGAGCATATTAATGTCTTCCCCCGCCGGATAATGGCCCTTCTGCAACTGGGCAACCGCAAGGCGCTGGAAGAATCCAACACTCCATGGGTCTGCGCTTCGTGCCATACCTGCATGGTGCGTTGTCCCCGCGGCATTGATATCACCAAAGTCATGGAAGCGTTGCGTCTGATCAAATTGCGTCAGAATATCGATCGTATTGAACTCAAAAAACTTGAACCGGAGCAGATTGCCGATATGCCGCAGATCGCCATGGTGTCAGGATTCCGCAAAATGACTTCATGAGGAGAGCTATGAAGATTGCTTATTATCCCGGATGTACACTTAAAACCAAGGCCAAAAATCTCGAACTGGCGGCACTGGCCTGTCTTGACAAACTCAGAGTCGAATACGAGGAGCTCCCCCGGTGGAACTGCTGTGGAGCGGTCTTTTCGCTGGCCGATGACGACCTGATTCACATGGTCGCCCCTGTTCGCGATTTAATTCGTGTCCAGGAGCGGGGCCAGGATACTGTCCTGACTCTCTGCTCCATGTGTTACAATACCCTCGCCCGCGCCAACGACCTGATGAAAAACGACGAGGAAAAACGCAAGACGATCAATGACTTTATGGACGAAGAACCCGATTATGAGGGCAATGTCCGGGTCGTGCATTTACTCGATTTCATCCGCGACGATTACGGTTTCGACAAACTCAAAGAACATATTACCGCACCACTCAACGGAATGAAAGTGGCACCGTACTACGGATGTACGCTTTTGCGCCCGAAAGAAGTCGCGCTCGACCGTCCCGACAACCCGATTGTCTTCCATAAATTTCTCGAGGTCATCGGTGCCGAGGTGATCGATTTCGGATCGGCCACAAAATGCTGCGGCGCTTACCAGGTGCTGGGAGCGCCCGAAGCTACTCTCCAGGTCTCGCATGAGATCATCAGCGATGCCGTCAATAACGGCGCCGAGGCGCTCGCCCTGACCTGCCCCCTTTGCGACTACAACATGGGCAAACGCCAGGACCAGATTCTCGAGAAATTCGATGACGCCAAAGAATTGCCGGTGTATTATTTCACCCAGCTTCTGGCACTCGCCATGGGGTTAGAGAGCGGCGTGGCGCATTTCGAACTAAACCGCGAAATTGCCCAAAAGCTTCTTAAAAAGAAAAACCTTATCAAGACCTGAGCAATGAAAAATAATAACAGTGTGAGATAAATGAGGTGACCATGAGCACTACTACCGAGGACAAAGAAACAAAATCGGCTGCGATTGAAGCCAAGCTCATTCCCATTTATATCATGGGTAAAAAATATGAGGTGCCCGAATCGCTGACTATCATGAAAGCGATGGAATATGCCGGGTACAAGTATATTCGCGGCTGCGGATGCCGCGGCGGCGTGTGCGGCGCCTGCAGTACCATCTATCGCAAACCGAATGATTACAAAATTTACACCGGTTTGGCCTGCCAGACTGTGGTCGAGCCGGATATGTATCTAACCCAACTGCCCTTCTACCCTGCCATGCGGGCGACATACAATTTCTATGATCTCGAAGGCAAGCCGGAAGAAATTTTCGAACTCTACCCGGAATTATTCCGCTGTGTCGCCTGCAACGCCTGCACCAAGGTCTGTCCGATGGATGTCGAGGTGATGGACTATATCGCCGCGCTGAAGCGAGGTGATATCAAGGCGGCCGCCCAGATATCGTTCGACTGTATCCAGTGCGGGCTATGCGCCAGCCGGTGTATGGGCGAACTGCCGCAGTACCACATCGCTCAACTGGCCCGCCGTATCAACGGCACCTACCTGACACCGAGGGCGGAACACTTGAAAACGATGGTGGCCAATATTCAGGCCGGGCGGTACAAAGAGGCGCTCGAAGGTCTGAAGGCTTCCGACGAGGACAACCTCAAGAAGCTGTACACCGGGCGCGAGATGGAACCCGCCACCGCGGGCGAAGACTGGACCCCCAAAGATTCCACATATCTATGATATGCGGTTCGATGAAACGAATATGAGAAGAGGTTAGATATGCCATATCCAGAGGAATTAAAGAAACTTATCAAGGTCGTCGAGAGCACCCGCGCCGAACGAGTCGAACGCAAGAAGCGTAACGAAGAGGTTCCTTTCCTGTCGCTAGATGAACGTCACGAGATGCTCAACTATCATCCTGATTTCAAAGAGGAAGGCCGCCGGGAACTCAAGGTCGGCCCTTCGAAAGGTTACCGGATCGCGCACGAGATGTGCGAGATGCTCGAGGCCAGAAGCCGGGTCAATCCGGAAGCGATCGATCTTTCCAAGATCGATTATGAAACCGATGTACTCGTCATCGGCGGCGGGGGCGCCGGTACTTCGGCCGCCCTGCTGGCACAGGAACAGGGGGCCAAAGTTATTATCGCCACCAAACTGCGTCACGGCGATGCCAACACGATGATGGCCGAGGGCGGTATCCAGGCCGCCTCCAAGGGCCATAAAGACTCGCCGTACTATCATTATCTCGACGTCATGGG
>QNAH01000349.1 GCA_003641425.1 Candidatus Zixiibacteriota bacterium | reverse complement strand
TACCCACCTGGCGGTACATCTCACTGACAGCCGCCCGGTTGGTCGCCACATAGTTGTCGCAGCCCGAATACTGTTTGGCCGATTTATCATCATTATATCGCATATCCGCAAGATATATGTCTATTATACCCTCGAGCCGCCTTAGAATTTCCAACTTTTGATAGCCGGAACAATTATAAACTATCGGCAGTGACAATCCATCCTCCCGCGCCATTCCCAGCCCGATCAGTATCTGCGGCAGAAAATGATCAGGGGTAACGAAATTTATATTGTCGGCGCCCCGTCTCTGCAGTTCAAGAAGCATATCACGGAATTCTTCGACAGATACAAATGATCCCGTTCCCATCTGCGAGATAGGATAATTCTGACAGTATTTGCAGAATAGCGAGCAGTTGGCCATAAAAACCGTGCCGGAACCGCTTCCCCCCGAAAGCGGCGGCTCCTCGCCGAAATGAAGATTATAGCTGGCTACCTTTAATTCAATACCGCTGTTACACTTGCCCCGCTCTCCCTCATACCGGTTTACCCGGCATTCCTGGGGGCAAATCTCGCATTTTTTGAGAGAGTCTAACAAATGTCGGCCGATATTTATGATTTCCGCGGGAGATTTTTTCTTCATTCCTTCAATTTCTCGACAATCTGCGGCAAAATATCGCCTGATTTCCCATGCAGGGCACAATCGGCGATATCGCTCAGCGGGGTCGGCTCGCGATTTATCTCCACCAGATACGCGCCGTTTCTCTTGGCCGTAACAGGCATCGAGGCCGCCGGGTGGACAAGCGCCGAGGTGCCGACCGAGAAAAACAGCTCGGCCGTATCGGAGGCATCAAAAGCCCCGTTGATCGCGTGCGCCGGAAGCAACTCTCCGAACCAGACTACATCCGGCCGGATTTTACCCCCGCACTCACATCTGGGAATATCGCCCCGGGAAATATCGATCTCCCCCTCGAATGGCTGACCGCAGTCAAAACATTTGTTGCGCGTGATATTCCCGTGAAGTTCCAGAATATTCCTGGATCCTGCCGCCCGGTGCAGACCATCGACATTCTGCGTAATGAGAGTGAAATCCTCGAAATGATTCTCAAGCTCGACCAGGGCATAATGCCCCGCATTCGGCTTGACACTGCTTATCAGTTCCCGGCGATACATATACCATTCCCAGACAAGCCGGGAATTGCGCATAAAAGCCTCGACCGTAGCCAGTTCCTCGGCCCGGAATTTTTTCCAAAGACCCTCATCACCCCTGAAAGTCGGCACCCCGGATTCGGCCGAAACTCCGGCGCCCGTCAATACCGCCACCTTTTTGGCTGTTCTAAGCAGCTTTAGAAGCTTTTCGGGCAATTCAATCATTATCATAAAATACGAAATTTCGCGCGGCGGGGAAACTGTTATTTATAGTTTGTTTTATCGCCTTTTCTCGATAAATTCAGGATACAATGAAGAAATTTATATTTTCGACAATCGCTTTTTTACTGGTTATGGTGATTCTCGAATCGTCGGCACGGATTATAGAATCGGCTCTATCGCAATCGTCAACCGGACACGAAGTAAAACCCGGCTGGCAAACGCAGTTTTTTAAATCTTTTCTCGACTGGCACGAGAGCGACCCCGACCTTCTATGGAGATTCAAATCGGGACTGAAAAACCCCCTGATCACGACCAATAGCCAACACCTTCTTGGAAACGAACTGCCCAAACATAAAGGAAGTAATGTTTACCGTATCCTGCTTCTCGGTGATTCCTCACCGATCGGACTGGGATTAAAATCGCGCCATCAGGCTTTCGGCGAGATCGTCAATAATCTCCTTAATCTTGAATATCACGGAAACCGGAAATTTGAACTTGTCAATGCCGCCGTCTCCGGTTATACCAGCGAGCAAATCGCCTGTTTTCTCGATCAAAAAGGATGGTCATATCAAGTGGATCTGGTTCTTCTTTATTGCGGCAACAACGATGCATCGATATCGGGCCCGTTCCATGATCGCGAAATTCTGCAACAGCAAAAATTCAAAGGTCCTCGCCGACTTCTGTCAAAAACGGCTCTATATCGTCTGATGAAAAGCATTATTGTATCTACTGTCGACAAATCACCCACATCATGCTCCGGGCTCAAGGTTCGGGTTACACCGGAGCAATACGGTGAAAATCTCAAGGACATAATACAACAATGCCAAAACCATAATTGTCCATTAATCATTCTGAAACCCGCGGTGCCGCTTCTATGGCCGGCCGGTCTTCAATTCCGCTCCCTGGCCCACATACAAAATGAGGAAGGCGAGTTGATATTCCCGGATGAAATGCGGCGTTTGCTTGGACGACCTATAAGGTATTGCCTCAGTCGGGTCAGATTCCGAAGCCTGTATGGTGAGGGCGACACATTCACAAGAAATGTTTACAACTCGGCTTTCACCGATTCAATCGCACCGGATCATGCCGTTGCATACTATACCGATCAATTGACTTCCGAACCGGAGAACCCGGTCACGGCCAATAATCTCGGCGTCGCCTGGTGGGAAAACGGGCATTACGATTCCGCCGATGTCTATTTAAAACTGGCGCGGATATTGTATATGGAAAAGTCGATTGGAGGTACCGACGACGGTATCATTGCGGCCGGCTCACCCTTTTTGTACAACATCGGGATCAATATCCTGACCATGTCGGGAGACGATTCACTAACACATGACAGTACATCAGGAGCATATTTATACCTCGACTCCGCGCTCCAGGCAGACTTCTTCTCCCTGCGAATTAAAAAATCATACTGGGCGGAAATAGATGCCGTAAATCATATCGACGATGTCTTTGTCATCGATATACCCCGTCTTTTTACCCGGGATAAAGCCGAGAAGCTGTTCATCGATCATTGTCACCCCACCGAGGAGGGACACCGGCTGATAGCCTCGGCAATTCTTGAGACCATCATAGACAATCAGATAATAAAATAAAAAAGGCGGGCTACACACCCGCCTGGAATAAGATTTCTGCCTGCTCACGGACAATCGGGCGGCGGGCCGCCTTTATACAGGTAGTTGATTATATGGGTGACATCGAGGATGTTGATACTTCCGCTTTTGTTAACATCGGCCGATTGCGGCGGGACCGGTTCCGGGCCGCCTTTGTATAGATAATTGATAATGGACGTTACATCGAGAATATTGATCGTCCCGCTCCCATTGACATCCCCGCACATGAACTCGCAGGCATCACCGGTCCCGTCAAAATCACTGTCGATCTGATCGGGATTGGGAACCGACGGGCAGTTATCTTCAGCGCAGGTGTTGGCGGGATACCCCGGATTTCCATAACCGTCGCCATCGGTATCGGTACAGTCATCACAACTATCGCCGTCCCCATCACCATCGGCGTCGGCCTGATCATTATT
>QNAH01000348.1 GCA_003641425.1 Candidatus Zixiibacteriota bacterium | reverse complement strand
TGTCGAGGCGATAAAGACCGCGGTCATGACCGCCCCGGTAGCGGTTGCCTTTTTTGTCTATGACGATTTCCATTGGTACCAAAGCGGCTGTTATGATCACGCCGACGATTCCGCCGGTGTCAACCATGCCGTTTTGATAGTGGGCTGGGACGACAATATGTGCGGCGGAACCGGCGCCTGGCGTGTCAAGAACAGTTGGGGGACAAATTGGGGTGAGGACGGTTATTTTTGGATCAAGTACGGCTCATGCAATTTCGGTGTCGGCGCGGCGCTTCTCGATATCGACAATGTCGCTTTCACTTCGCCGAAAATCCTGCCGTCGGCCGAGATGCTCTGCGACACGTCGGAATACCAATTTCAGTTCACCGCCGACGAGGGCACGCCGCCGTACTCGTTTTACCGCCAGGTAAATTTCCTGCCCAACGGTATGACGCTGGATACGAGCGGGCTTTTGCACGGTTACCCCGAGCGGGCGAAAACATTCGTCTTCGGTATCAGGGTCGAGGATTCATCCGATCCGGTCCTCGATTACCTCAAGTATTTCATGATGACGGTCGAGGACGGGATCGCGGGCGATGTCGACTGCAACTGTCATTATAATCTCATGGATATCACCTACCTGGTCAATTACCTGTATAAAGGCGGTCCGGCCCCGACCTGCGAGATGGGGTATGATATCAATGCTGACGGGGCCTGTAATGTGCTCGATATATCCCACATGGTCAATTACTTATATAAAGGCGGCGTACCGCCGGGAACTCCGCAGTGATATAATAAGAGAATCCTGATCCCCGACATTGTCGGGGATTTTTCGTTATTACCTCTTTACATTTCGGGCCGGAGCATTATATTCAAGGCAATACTGTCAGCGACAAAATTATTACATGATGGATTATTCCCGGAGTGCGCGCCGGCGCAATCGGGTCATCAAACTCAGAGAGTTCATTCATGGTCAATACTGCAACAACCAATTGCAGGAGCTTTATTCTCAAAGCTGTTATCGTATGCATCACTATTGCCTTCGGGATTTACCCCGGCATGTTTTTCGCGACCAAAACCGGTCTGACCGGGGTGGGGCGGCCGGTAATCGAGCCGGACAACACGCGTAACCCGACCAATCTGGAAATCGGCGATCGATTCCCGGATCTTCAGGCGGCCGATCCCGAAAATAACCCGGTCGATATCTCGCCGCTGTTGGCTGGCAAGAAGAGGCTTATCGCCTTTGTGGCCGACGGGTGCCACCCGTGCCACAACCTGCTCGATTATTTCAAGACCTCTGAAGTCGTTGCGGAAAACGGTTACCAGGTTATATAGTTTTCCGCCGATCCGGATGCTTTTGCCGGATTGACCGATTTCCGGCTGTATGCTGTCACAGACGAGATAATGAGCAGTCTGCAGATTCAGAGTATGCCGACCATAATCGGGATCGACGGTAGTAAGGGGATCGTAATCGTGACATTCGCCATGGCCGGATTCGGCTATGAGTACACCGGCGCTCTTCTGGCGGAGTACTTGTAATATTTGACGGTAAACTCAGCTGGACCTGTCGGAATATTTGTAAAGGCAACATCTCCGCGGACAGGAATGTCCGCGCTACGGTTATTTGCAAAGCAAGATTTTTCATGCAAATCGGAACCACAACAATTGACACCTTCTGACACCTGCAGAGTCGGAACATAAGTTTATTTATCAGCTAGTTATGCCGAAATGGGTTTGTTTTGTCACATAAAAGAAAGGGTTCGCATTCTCATTTGCGCCGGTGGGCGGCAAAATGGGTTCGTTACCCCTAATTTTTTACTGCATTGTTTGTGTAATCTCATGATAATCAACAAATTGCGGCTTTTCAACAGGCCGACATCTCTTGCTCCAAATTTCCGTAATACAGACAGCATACCATTAATCCCTATATATAGTCCCCAAATGCCGATCATCACTTAATCGGTGCAAAAAATGATGGGAATTGAATATTTGGAGGCAATCTGTCTTAAGTAAATTCGGGGGCTTAATACTTTTATCGCACCGCCGCCAATAGCAACCATCGCCAATACGTAGATTGAATATAGTATTGGACCCGCAATCGCGGATCTTGCAGAGATAAATCAGACAAGTCATCAATATAAACAGTGGGGTTATATAATGAGTAAAGTGCACGCTTACGCAGTTAAGTCGGCCGGCCAGCCGCTTGAGCCGTTCGAATACAAATTCAAATCGCTGGGGCCGGAGGAAGTCGAAATCGATGTTCAGTACTGCGGAATCTGTCATTCTGATTTGAATATGATCGAAAATGATTGGCAGATGGCAAGTTTCCCGCTTGTGCCGGGTCATGAAGTGGCCGGAAAGGTTCTTGCGGTCGGGGACGATGTCGGACATCTCAAACCCGGAGATAGAGTGGGATTGGGATGGTTTTCGAAAAGTTGTATGATATGCGACACCTGTATGGCGGGGGATCATAATCTATGTACCTCGATCGAACAGACTATTGTCGGCCGCTACGGCGCTTTCGCCGACAGGGTCAGATGTCACCAGAGCTGGGCCATACCACTTCCTGATGATCTCGACGAGAAATCGGCCGGGCCGCTTTTCTGCGGCGGAATTACGGTTTTCAATCCGATTGTCCAGTTCGATGTCAAACCGACCGACCGGGTTGGGGTGGTCGGGATCGGCGGCCTGGGGCATATGGCGCTTCAGTTTCTGAACAAGTGGGGATGTCATGTGACCGCTTTTACATCATCGGCCAACAAGGCGGACGAGGCCCGCAGGTTCGGAGCGCATGCTATACTCGATTCCCGTGACGACAAGGCTCTCGAGGCGGTGGCGGGTGGTTTTGATTTCCTGCTGGTCACGGCCAATGTCACTCTCAACTGGCCGTTGTATATCAACACACTCAAGCCGAAGGGGCGCCTGCACATAGTGAGCGCGGTGATGGAGCCGTTAGCTATCCCGGTATTCAGTCTCCTGATGGGTCAGCGTTCGGTGTCATCGTCGCCTCTCGGAAGTCCCGCGACGACAAAACAGATGCTTAATTTCTGCACGCGGCATCAGATCGAGCCGCAGATCGAAATATTTCCGATGTCTCGGGTCAATGATGCTTTGGAGCATCTCAAGGCGGGTAAGGCGCGCTACCGGATTGTCTTGGAGAATGATTTTTAATTTTGCGCTCAGTGTAATTTTTTTGCGGGGTGTGTCGGTCGAATAGTTGGAACGGCCGGCACACCCCTTAATTTATATTCGGAAGCCGAATTGGAAGAATCAGACAAGGGCTGAGATATTAAGGTCAAAACAATCCATTTGGAATCCCCTGTAACATCAGTCGATTATAATTCGTTCTATATATAAGGAACCATCATGGTTTTGTGATCGGAATTTAAAGATGAACCAGATAAGCCGG
>QNAH01000347.1 GCA_003641425.1 Candidatus Zixiibacteriota bacterium | reverse complement strand
GGCCGAGTTTTTCGAGAATTTCCGCGGCCATCTGACGGCGTTTGCGTCGGGGGGTATGATTAAAATACAGAGCGCGTTCGACATTTTCGAGAGCGGTCAGATGCGGCATCAGGTTGAACGACTGAAAAACCATGCCGACCTTATGCGCCCGGTAAGCCGCCAGTTCACGTCTGCTGAGCGATTGCAGGAGGGTATCTTCGAATTCGATTTTTCCCGAAGTCGGAGTATCGAGCCCCGCCAGAAGATTGAGCATGGTCGATTTACCGGAGCCCGAGGAGCCGACAATGGCAAGGAAGTCACCCTTATCGATAGCGAGATCGACGCGATCGACAGCGCGAACCACGTGCTGTCCGCGCTGGTAGTGGCGGCAGAGGTCGATTGTTTTGAACCAATCCTGATACATAGTCTATAATACTGCTATATAAAGCCAAAGTTGCCTTCAAACGGAAACAATAATATATCCAAGATAAATAATAACAAGTCTTTTCAGAGATTAATGTAAATTGTCTCTGGATGGACGGGCCGTTTCTTATTATCTTTATGAAATGATTGGTAACGAAACTTTGCAATAACCGGAGAAAATTATGCCGTCAACTAACACGACTGTGAAAGATCTTTACTGCTCCAAATGTGACCAGCGATATAATATTGACGATGTTCATACGCTCTGCAAATGCGGGGGACCGCTTCTGGTCGATTATGATTATAAAAAAGTGGCCAAAATTCTGAATCCGGAGATTGTGAGGTCACGCCCCTCAAATATGTGGAAGTACAAAGAGGTTCTGCCGGTCAAAGACGAGGCTAATATTGTCACGCTCGGCGAAGGCGGAACGCCGCTCCTTAAGGCCCAGAAAATCGGCGATGATCTGGGATTGGAAAATTTGTATTTCAAGGATGAGACAGCCAACCCGACCGGGTCGTTCAAGGCGCGTGGTCTGGGGATGGCGGTTTCGCGGGCCAAAGAACTGGGCCTGGAAAGGCTGATCATTCCGACGGCGGGCAATGCCGGTTCGGCGGTGGCGGCTTATGCGGCCCGGGCGGGGCTGAAGTGCATGATCATCATGCCCAAAGATGTCCCCGCGCCGTTTCTTGTGGATGGAGCTTATCACGGGGCGGAAATCGAGCTGGTTGAGGGGACAATAAAGGACTGCGGTGCCCGGGTGGCCGAGAAGGTGAAAAGCGAGGGTTGGTTCGCGGTGGCGACACTCAAGGAGCCGTACCGTATCGAGGGCAAAAAGACCATGGGTTATGAGCTGGCCGAGCAGTTCGGGTATGATCTTCCCGAGGTGATTATCTACCCCACCGGCGGCGGGACCGGATTGATCGGGATGTGGAAGGCCTTCGACGAAATGGAAAAGATGGGCTGGATCGGGAGCAAGCGGCCGAAAATGATCTCGGTCCAGGCGGAGGGATGTGCGCCGATACCGAAAGCATTCGATGAAGGAAAAGAGTCGGCCGAAGAATGGCCGGATCCGCATACGGTGGCGGCGGGACTTCGGGTTCCCGGCGCGATCGGGGATTTCCTGATGTTGAGAGCGATCCGCGAAAGCGGCGGCGCGGCGCTGGCGGTTTCGGATGACGAACTGATGCATGACACCAGGGAACTGGCGGCCAAAGAGGGGATATTTTCATCACCGGAGGGGGGCGCCTCGCTGTCGGCGCTACGGAAGTTAATCAGGGATGGCGTTGTCGGGCGGTCGGATCGGGCGGTTGCATTTATCACCGGCAGCGGTTACAAATATCTCGATGTGCTCCAGGAGCATATGCGTTAGTCTATAAATATTGGTGTGATACGCGAATTATGATTGCGGGTAATTCAGTTTTATATTAACTTGTCGGCCCTGAACATTTGTAAGGTTTATATATATGCCGGGAAAAGACAAAAGTCCCAAAATGCCGAAACTTGACTGGAAAAACGCCACCTGCGAGGTATGCGGGCGGACCTTCGAATATATCGGCAAGAAAAAACCGCATATATGCAAAGACGGCGAATGTATTTATAAATACCAGCATCAGATAGATCCCCACAAGTGGGCCTCCTATCAGCCGACCCTTTTCGACTGATCATTTGCTTGACACTCATTTATAACAGTATATATTTAATATTGAATCTATATTGGCCCAATCGGCTTTTCTTGAAAGCAGTTCCGGATCGGATCTTATGATAATACTTGGCGTTATTTTCGGATAATAAAATAAATACCATATAAAGGGGTTTGATTATGCAGAGATTTATCAAATCTGCGGTTGTAATGATGCCGATGATAATAATGTCTATAATCCTGATGCCCGCATCGCTGACGGCTCAGGACGGACGCTGGGTGCAGTATTCCCTGGCCGGTTTCGGAACCGGGACGCCGATGTATGATCGGGGCGACGGGCTTGTCGTTTACACCCACAGCAATGCCGACACATTGCTTGTTTTTGATATCCAGTCCGGCGAATGGCTGGAAATAGACCTCGGTACAGACCAGGTCTTCGAGGATGTCGAAACCAAGGGTCATGTCGCTTTTGCCTATACCGATAATGTACTTATTGGATACAGCGCCCTGACTATGTCATGGGATACGATGAGCTACACCGGCGATTTTATGGCGGGCGCTTCGTACTACTACGAGACCGGGGAAAATCTGGCTTATTTCCTGACCAAATCATATTTCTATGTTTTCGACGCCGAACTGGGAACGTGGCAGTCATACGATTATGGTCTGGAACAGGACCAGACCGCCGGCGAACCCTGGGTGATGGAGGATTATATCGGTATGGTGCTCGCTAATCCATATCCCGAGCAATCTGCCAATGTCGTTTACAGCCTGCACACTCACAGCTTCAATAAAACCGAAACCGGCGGGTATAAGGGTTCACCTCCGATGGATCATGGCTATGCGAGCGTCTTCAATGTCAATTATGACGGCAAGAATTATATTCTGGTGGGTTACAGCGCCCTGACCAATACCTTCGATTATATCTATTACACCTGCGGTGATAATGAGGCATCAAGGGCGGGCTCCGGCGCGGGCGCGATGCCGGCCGATGAATTCACCGCCAATGCCTATACATTCAGGCATATTGTTCCCTCCACGGCGGCAACGGCCAACTGGTACGGTTTTGATACGCGGCGGGGTTTATGGGATCATATTACATATGTTTTCGATTGGGACGATGATCGCTATTACGGGTGCTGGTACCAGTGCGGGCGGTTCGCTTTTGATCATTCATTGTACACTGCGGATAATACATTTCACATATTTATTTATGACGGTTCGAGCGGGGCATTCAGGGATTTTTCCACCGGTCTGGTATATAAAAGTACCACCAGTTCGTTCGGCGGGGGCGGGACGGTTTTTTGCTCATTTGATACACTGAGCGCCTGGGGCTACAATGTTGTCGGCAATATGGG
>QNAH01000346.1 GCA_003641425.1 Candidatus Zixiibacteriota bacterium | reverse complement strand
TGACGCCGCCGTGTGAACCGAGTGGGGCAAATCGCAGACGAAGGGCGTACCGCCGCCGTCTTTCACCGCCTGCACAACCTTGCGCACAAGGACCGGATGAACCGTCGAGTAAACAACGTCAACGCCCAAATGCATCTTTATCGCGACGATCTGATCCTTGACCCGATCGCGCACATTGAGCTTGTCGAGAATCAGGTCCAGTTTCGCCGGAAGCGTTTCCTCCGCCCGCAGTTCAGTTTGATGGGCACCTCCAAAATAAACCGTAGAAGACATCGATTCCTTCCTTCCTGATATAGAGTTTACTAGAACAAACTACCGGAACCTACCGCATAAGTCACAGGTGGCCGGAGCCGCGGATCGAGAGCTCCCACCCGGCTTACAAGTCTCTTGCGCGTCTTGTACAATTACGCAAATCGACCGCGAGCCGGGTTTTAAGGAAAGGTCACGTTATGATAGACAAGAATATCCTCAAAGACCTCGCATATTTCAAAGACCTGACGGACGAGCAAATCGGGAAAATCGCCGAAATCGCAAACGAACGCTCCGTGTCAAAAGGAGAGTACATTACAAAACAAGGCGAGACGGCGACGGCTTTGTACATTGTGATCAGCGGCCGGGTGGCCGTGGAAATCGACCTGCCCAGAGGTCGTAAAATTGCGATCGACTTTGTCGAGAAGGGCGGATTTTTCGGTTGGTCGGCCCTTGTTTCGCCGCACGTACTGACGGCATCGTGCCTGAGCCCGGACAACACGGATCTTGCGGAACTTCCTCAGGGGCCTCTGCGCGCTTTGTTGGCAGCGGATGATACATTGCGTGCCGCGATTATGGAAATGCTCGCTCATCTGATCGCAAATCGGCTGAGCGACACGCGGCTCCAATTGAGCTATCTGCTCGGCTGGGACTGAGTCCGCTGCGTTTGAAAACAAATTGAAACGTGCGCCGGTCAATTAAGCCACGGGACTCGCTGTTGCAGGTGCAAGATCACGCAACGGTTTGATGGGACGGATGTTCTCTACGATCCAATCCCGCATAAGCTGACCTTCAGGAGTTTGTTGCGGCGCGGAGATGAATTCCAACTCGACCCCCAATCGTTCCTGCATCCGTAAAGCGATAATCGGCCAGACCACCCCAATATCCCCGATAATCGGCAGACTCCCCTCGAGCCGGGCAAATCCGGACATTTCCATGCGGAATGGAATTTCCATGATTTTCGTTTTGGGCAAACCTTTATCGATGGCCTGCTGAACAGTATGGGATTCTCTTTCGAATTTCCAGGCACTATCCAACGCCGGATCGAGATCAATGCGAATCAGTTTTTTCTTTTCTAGACGATAGACGTCCTGTCCCTGCCACTCGGCCCAAATTCCATGACCGGTGTACGTCTCGAAAGGACCGTCATGGATTTCCTGGGTGAGGGCGACCCCCGATTCGATAATCATGTCCGCCGAGCCCAGGAGGTCCGCGATCAATCGGGACCGACGACTAATCGGGATACTGTCACCGACGGCGAGTCCCACATTACCCCCGCCTACCAGCTGCGGGATGGTCACCAACACAGGAACATCACGCCGAGCCCCCTGGCCAAGCATGGTCCGTTCGTCCGCAGACATGCCGGCGATTTTTTCGAAAGGTTGTGCCTCGGCCTGTGCTTTTTGTCGGATTCGGTCGGCCATTTGCTCGGTCCATAGCCCCATCGGATATGCCATATTCCCGGCCGCTTTGATGATCACCTCTCCTTCAATCGCATCGCCCCTGGCGAGCAAATCCCGGTCGAGAGGAAAATCTTCTGCAATGCGGTCGAAATCATTCGCGTCGAGGACACTGAATTCGAAAATGTCACCGCGAGGGAGTTGACTATGAGGCATGCCAAGCGCTTTCCCATCAACGCGCTTGACCTTGTCCAAAACACCGGCCATCTCATGCGCAACCACCGCCGAGCTCGTCGTGACACCGTCGATTAAACCCGTTCGTATCAGCTCCGCCAGCAGCGTCGTGACCCCTTCGTGGATATTCGGGCCGCTTCCGGTAACAACTACGATTTTCCCGCCACGCTCCTTGACCGTGCACAAATCTTTGACCGCTGAATTCAATCGCTCTTGCGTTTCCACCGAAAGAGACTGAGCCCATTCGTTTATTTGATGTTGACCGGGTTTTATCATGAAGTACCCCCTGCTTAGGTTCAGTTCCCCGATTGATTAAGGTGCCGTTTCAGCCAACCCGGCCGATCCGTTGTGATTCCGTCTACACCGAAATCCACCAGCCGCCTGGCGATATCCAAATCGTTCACCGTCCAAACATGAAGTTCCAGCCCCGCCGCCTTTACAGCTTCGGCGAATTCTCGCGTCACGCCGTGATAATTTACGTCCAAACCGTCCAGCCTTCCGGCAAGAGCGACCTCTATAAGGTCCGTGCTGTGTGCGATATACTCGTCCGTTTCTTCCTTTTTCTCGGTTCCCTTCAGCCAGTACGTCGGAATCTGCGGCATCATCCGTTCCGCCGCCGTGATTGTATCGAGTTCGAACGCGATGATAACAATCTGCGAAGTCTTTCCACAGGATTCAATCAGTTTTTTTAGATAGGGCAGGATTTCCTGCTTACATTTAATTTCAATAAACAGTTCTTTTCCCGGAGGAATTGTTTCTATAATTTCCTTCAAAAACGGGATTTTTTCGCCGGTGTATTTTTCGTCCTTGTACCGCCCAACATCGAGCCGACGGAGTATATCCGCTTCCGTCTCGTTCACTTTTAACTCGATACCGCCGGTGCGCTTTGTCGTTTCGTCATGGATGACGACGATTTTACGGTCTTTCGTTAGATAAACATCGACCTCAGCAGCATCCGCGTCCTGCTTCCAGGCCAGCTGAACCGAGGCAAGCGTATTCTCAGGTGCATCGTACGATGCGCCTCGGTGGCCGACGATCTGGACAGCGAAAACCGACGTACATACCATCGTCATTGAGAACAGAACGATCAAGCTCGAAAATTGAAACGTAACTTTAGACATAGGATTTCGCCGTATTCTCTTCATCCATGCTCGCTCAGGAAATGATCAGACGGAAAGAGACAATCCGTTGCAGAATCCAACATATCACGCAAAGATGACGACTTTTAGGGTAAACAAAAGGAGGCTCGGCAGGCAGTCGGACATTACGATTGAATATCCCTGCGTTGTTCGATCAGTTGCACGTTCCCGGTTTGTATATCGGTGTGGTATTCGAGGAACACTTTGTTCAGTAATGATCCCGAGACTTCCAGCGGGACATCCTCAAACAAACAGTAATCAAGGATCAGGTCGGTGATGTCTCTGGGATCGCACGCCCGAAACGGACGTTTTTGATTGATATAAAACTCATCAATCGCCGAGGCCAGGTCATCGTGTTCATAGCGGATTCCCTTTTTTTCACATTCCCGCTGG
>QNAH01000345.1 GCA_003641425.1 Candidatus Zixiibacteriota bacterium | reverse complement strand
TTGCCGAGCCTATATCGGTGAACCAATACAAACGATGGTTACAGGGTAAGAAGTCGGCCCCCGGAGCTATTGCACCGTTCTTTGGATTCCCGACTTCAAAGGTTAAGTATGAGAAAATTAAAAAACCGAAAACACTTTATGATATAAAGATGGGTCGTTAAGACTGTTAAATAAATAACGAGGGGTCATACATGGACGATAAGGAGTTTGGCGAACTTCTCCAGATGGTTAAGGATACGCGAAGTGATGTAAAGGAGATAAAAAGAGATATCAAGGCTCAAAATGGCAGGGTTCGTCGTCTGGAAATTAAATGGGGTTACATGGCGGGTATAGGTGCGGTGCTTGTCATTGCGGTTCCATTGCTGATAAGGGTTTTGTTTTAGCGGAGGGTTTATGAAAAAGAAAATTAAACAGCTATTAAATTGGATACAAAGAGAATTTATATATGTTTCATGGCATAAGTATTGGAAGGGCGCATATATTCATTTCATAGGCGGAAAGTATTGTTATAGAATGTTTTTATGGGGTTGGGATAAACATCCAAAGCCACGAAAAGCATTTTGGGAGGGACAACAAACAGCGGGAAGATTATGAAGTTCAACAATGAACGTGATGGCTGGAAGGTCATAGTCGGTCTGGCCCTGGCTTTCTTTGTGGTGTTGTCTCTATTCTTCAGCCTCGTCGAGGTAGAACATACACGAGGCGCAGACATGATAGCGGAGACAGATGAAAGTAATTTAACATATCCGGGAGAGTGATTATACTTTGAAAAAACTGGGGCTAATATTTTTAATATGTTTAATGGCTGTATCCGCTTTCGGCGCGGCTGTCGTGAATGTCGAAATCAACGAGGGGGCCGATTGGGAGCAGAAGGCCGTTCAGTTGAATATCATGCACCCCAAATTCGGGGCGAAACCCGATTTAACCAGCTATGCTTCGGCCAACGTAACGGCCATACAGAAAGCGCTTGATTCTCTGAATGCGAGGGGCGGCGGATGTTTGTTTATTCCTGAGGGCCTATTCTGGATTAATGCGACCGTTAATATCCCCGGACGGATTAAAATACAGGGCACCGGTTATGGTTCGGCGATATGCGCCACTCTCGGTCAGGATATTGCCATCTTCCGCAATGCCGACACAACCACACTGGACAGCGGCATCACCATTGAAGGCGTCCGCTTCTATCATTATCTCAATCCGGCGGATTATGATGTTTCTCAAGCATTGACGCATGATGCTATTGAATTAATAAATTGCAGGGACATAAATATCACTAATTGTTATTTTTCCAATTCTCCTAAAGATGCTATTAAACTGCGCCGGTCATATCAGTTTACAATCAGCAATAATGTTTTCTGGGATTTAGGGGAGGAAGGCATTTCAATCGGCGGAACCGGGGCCGGTCATGGCACTATCAGCGGTAATATATTTATCGGTCAGGATTCAACTTTTGAGGGTACTGGCGCATTGGAAGGTATGAAGGGTGGTGGGATTCTTTGTAATGCTTCCGACGTAACCATCTCAAACAATTATTTCACAGGTTGGGGAACCGGTGTTGATGTTAATTATGAAGGGTCGGATTCTCTTTATAATGTTATTGTGACCGGGAATGAGTTTGAGAGATTCACCGGCGCGGGTGTGGCCTTTATCGGCGTGCACCACAGTTCTATAACGAACAATACATTCGGACGGGGCACTGGTTATGCCATATATATCGACCGCTATCAAACTTCTAAAAATCCCGACCATATTACCATATCGAATAATATTATTGACAGTCTGGGGGATCATACGGGATTGAGCCGTGAGGGGATAGGTATATATTGCCTTTATGGTTCGGGTCATCAGATCATCGGCAACAAGGTGTCCAATAACAGCGGTGATGGTATATCAACGAGCAATATTACCAATTCCGCTATAATCGGAAATGTCTGTCATCTCAATGATTCAATCGGAATAAAGATGTATGATTCCGACAGTTGTGTGGTTTCGGGTAATATAGTGTGGGGCGATTCCATCGGTATCAGTCTGGCCAATACGTCGGATTACTGTCAGGTGTCGGGCAATTACAGTATAGACAATCAAACCTCTAATTATTATCAATTACCTTCCACTTCGGGCAATTTCAAATATGCCGTCGGTGAGGCTGATTCGGCCTATGCCACTTTACAATTTGTAAGGGATTCGGCGGGCGGAACGACTAACGCCGATTCTCTTCTGGGTTTTCCCATAGAGGGAACGATAACGGATAATTATCTGGCCAAACTCCAGATTTCCGGCGGTGATACAACGTGGCAGATTGAGGCCGACCAGACCGGAGAGGGTTCCGGTTCCGAGGATTCGCTCACGATTAATGCGGGCGGTTCCGAATACACTATTTTGAATAATTTGATAAAGCTAAAACCTTCGACGGGTATAACGTTTACGAGGGAGGACTCATCGACCTATGATGTTATTCAGGTTTCGTCAGACCTCGGCACAAGCATAGAAACGGGCGAGATAACCAACGGCACGATTGCCGAGGCCGATCTGCATGAATCAACTAACAGTCCGACTGATGATGATATTCTCACCTATAATGCGGGGGCCGGTGGTGATTTCTCGTGGGCGTCCAAAACTGAACTCGGCATACCCGGCGATTCGACGGCCCTGTTACGGTCGGACAGAGATGATACGACGGCCTATGATTTATTTACCGGAAGCATCCTCTCTGATGCCAACCTGACATTAAACAGGGACGAATCGAATGATGATGTTGTTATTACCTTCGGTCGTCCCGCCTATGATGACGGCACAATTACCTACGGGTATAATGAGGGCAGTCTCACATTTGCCAATATGCCCGGCAATATAATAATAGACCAGACCGATTTGATATTGTATGATACGGGAAGTGTGAAGGCGGCAAGTAATATATGGGTCGGCAACACCGATGCCGTTGACCATTATTTATACTGGTCTAAACTGTCGGGCGAGACCACACTCAAGGAAAATCTCCATTATGATTGGGATAATGACCGCTTTGAATTTAGCGACCATGCTTATATAAACGGTGATCTGACTATTGGCGGTGATGACCTTTTCATGGGAACCAACACCGATGCTTATATGCTAATAGCCGACGGCACGAATTATAATCCGGTTTCCATATCGGGCGATATTACGATAACCAACGCGGGTGTGGTTTCTCTGGGCGCGGATAAGATTGATTCAACAAACATAACTGATGCCTCGGTGGCGTGGGACGATTTATCTTCTCAGGCTAAGGATTCGGCGCGGGCTGGTTCAGGCGGTTCGGGCGATACAGCACTGGTTCTGTCGAATGAGGCAGGTGGCGCTGATTGGGTGAAGATTCAAGGCGATACGCTTATGTTCAAACTGAGCGGCGTAAGTGATACATTTTTTGTCTTTCACGACG
>QNAH01000344.1 GCA_003641425.1 Candidatus Zixiibacteriota bacterium | reverse complement strand
TCCAGGATCTCCCGGTTGAAAGCATAGATACCCATAGAAACCGAATATCCCAGCACCGGTTTTTCAATATACTCTTCAATTTTATTTTTGGGCGCCACGACGACACCGAAATCGACCTTGACTGATCTTCTAAAGACCGCCACAGTCGCCGGTGAATCGCCCTCAAGATGCGCCAGCGCGAATCTCCTGAATGGCAAATTGGTAAGAAGATCGCCGTTAAGCACCAGAAAATTCTTTTTCAGGCTTTTTATTCTTTTCAGAGGCGCCGCTGTTCCCATCGGTTTTTTTTCTTCGGAATAGGTTATCCCGACGCCGAATTGACGACCATCGCCAAGAATCACGCGAATAAGCTCCGCCTGATAACCGACTGCCATGACAATGTCTTTTATACCCGCCCTGGCCAGTTGCCGGATGAGTATTTCGACAATCGGCATATCGCCGACCGGCCATAACGGTTTGGGAAGAACCCGGGTGTACGGCAGTAATCGCCGTCCCTCACCTCCGGCAAGAATCACTGCCTGACTGATTGCCCCGATACTTCGTTTCACAACTGGTAATCCTCCGAGGCGTACATATCAATATGTTTTTCGAAAAACCTGATAGTCTTGCTCAAACCGGTCTGAATCGAGTGCCGGGATTTATATCCGAATATATCGGCGGCCAGAGAACAGTCGCCGATAAGTCTGCGAACTTCCGATTTGGCCGGCCGTTTACGGCGCTTTTCGGTTTTGATAATTAGTTTTTTCCCGAGAATCTCGCCGACAAAAGCGACTATCTCTTCGATTGAATAATCTTTTCCCGTGGCGAGATTGACGGTCATACCTGATGTTTCCCTGCAGAGGCAGGCATCAATCATCCCGCCGGCGGTATCCATAACAAAGTTCATATCCCGGCTGGTTTTGATATTCCCGAGTTTTATCGTTTTTTTGCGGAGTGCCTGGAGAATAATAGTCGGGATTATGGCCCGGGCCGACTGGCGGGGGCCGAAACAATTGAAGGGACGGACGGTGACGACCGGGAGCCCGTAGCTCAGGTAAAATGACTGGGCGATTTTATCGGCGGCGATTTTTGATGCCGAGTACGGCGACTGCGCCACCTGCGGGTGATTTTCATCGATCGGGATATATTGAGCTGTCCCGTAAACTTCGGATGTGGACACTTGCAGGAACTTCTTCACATTTTCCGCCCGTGCCGCCTGAAGCATGTTGGCCGTTCCCATAGCATTCACCGCCAGAAAATCGCGCGGCGCGATATATGAATACGGTATTGCGATTTGGGCGGCCAGGTGGAAGATATAATCGTTTCCCCTGACGGCCTGTTGACAGATGTCCGGATCGCGGATATCACCGTGAATGATTCTTATCTTTTTTTGGGCTGACGGCGGTAAATGTTCCAGCCACCCGGTTCTGCCCGACGATGTATATCTGACAAGAGCGGTTACCCGGGCGGATTTCTTTAGCAACAGTTCGGTCAAATGTGAACCGATAAAACCGCCCGCCCCGGTCACCAATACTTTTTTATTTTTGATTGAAACCATCATGTGTCAGCCAATATAATGGTTTTCATTATTTTATTCCAAGTTTTTTCTATGTTAAGAATATCGGGCAAAAACCGTCAATAGCTTATCCGTATAATGAACAATATCGGCTTTGAGTTTTATATTGCTACCGATAAATGACAAATATAAATTACCGGCAAATTGCGGATTATAGGAAAGGAAATAAAAATGTCCGATTATGATTTCATTACAGCAAGGCAGATTCTGGATTCCCGGGGGACTCCGACTATAGAAGTTGATGTCGTTCTTTCGGACGGCACTCTGGGACGGGCGGCGGTACCGTCGGGCGCCTCGACCGGGGCCCACGAGGCGGTCGAACTTCGCGACGGCGACCCCAAGAAGTATTTCGGAAAATCGGTTCAGAAGGCGGTCGATAATGTCAACAAGAAGATAGCGCCCGCTATCCTGACCAATAATATTGATCCCTATGATCAGGTAACGCTTGACAATTTTCTGATTGAACTGGATGGTACCGAAAACAAGGGTAAATTCGGCGCCAATGCTATATTGGGCGTGTCGCTGGCTACGGCCAAGGCCGCCGCACAGTCGGTCGGGCGTTATCTTTATGAGTACATCGGCGGCAGTAACTGCAAGTTGATCCCGGTACCGATGATGAATATTCTCAACGGCGGCAAGCATGCCGACAATAATGTTGACTTACAGGAATTTATGATTATGCCGGTCGGCGCCAAATCATTTAACAGAGCTTTGCAGATGGGCGCCGAGGTATTCGGGAGTCTGAAACAAGTCCTGAAAGCAAAAAAATATAACACATCGGTCGGCGATGAGGGCGGCTTTGCACCCGATTTGAAGTCCAACGAAGAGGCGCTGGAAGTGATCATGGAGGCGATCGGTAAATCGGGCTATAAGGCCGGCAAGGATGTCCTGCTGGCGCTCGACCCTGCCTCGACCGAGTTTTATGATGAAAAAAGGAAGATTTATAATCTGAAAAGCGAAGGTAAAAAATACTCTTCAGATCAGATGATTGATTACTATGAAAAACTGGTGAAAAAATACCCGATTATTTCCATCGAGGACGGTCTTGCGGAAGATGACTGGTCGGGGTGGACCAGAATGACCGAGCGGATGGGCAATAAGGTCCAAATCGTCGGCGATGATATTTATGTTACCAATCTGAAACGGCTGGCCCGGGGAATCAAGGAAAAGGCATCCAATTCGATACTGATCAAACTGAACCAGATCGGCACTCTCACCGAGACGCTCGACGCCATCGAGATGGCGCAGAAAGCAGGGTTCACGGCGGTGGTGTCGCATCGTTCGGGCGAAACCGAAGACAGTACCATTGCCGATGTGGTGGTGGCGGCCGGCGCCGGTCAGATCAAGACCGGTTCGGTCTGCCGCACCGATCGTATTTGCAAATATAATCAGTTGTTGAGAATCGAAGAGTCGATCGGCGCTTCGGCTCAGTATCTCGGCAAAGATGTATTTTATAATCTGAAGTAATAATCTGCCGCGGATTTGCGGCGATTGACCAAAATCAAAAACCCGCCCGATAATCGGGCGGGTTTTCTTCCGGGATGAATCTTTTAAATCCGTTTAGATCAATCTATCCCTGATTAACACAAAGATATCATCATCTCCGGGTTCTCTTTTTCGGTTTGGCCTTGGCCTTCTTTTTCGGTTTGGCTTTGGCTTTTGCCTTCTTTTTTGGTTTAGCTTTAGCCTTGGCCACTTTCTTCTTCGGAGCCGCTTTCTTTTTCGGCCTGACTTTCGGTTTGGCTTTTTTCCGCGAAGCCGGTTTGGTCAACCCGAGGGCGCTGATTTTACCCCGGACCGATGCCAGTGATCTTTTCAGTTCCTTTGCGATGAATGATGCCGGTTTGGTCTTATCCATCATGCGC
>QNAH01000343.1 GCA_003641425.1 Candidatus Zixiibacteriota bacterium | reverse complement strand
CAGAAGATTTGCTGTCTAAGTAATATTGAAGCTGGTAATTCAGGTTAAGCTGCCATTTCCTGTTGAGCGGGCGATAGTATTCTGCGCGAACAGAAATGAACGGCCATTTGGTGTCGAGTTCGTTGAAGTAATCGGTTGAATATTCATTATCGTTATAATAGATTGTGTCGATAATTTCGGGATCCGCTATTTCCTGTCTCAAGTCCAATGATCTATAATGGTTTTTGGAGTTGCCATCCCTTTTACGGTGCACGTAATTATATCCAATACCTGCTCTGAATTTAAACCCGAAATACCGTGATGTTCTGGGGAAGTAATCCCAGACATCCTGAATTATCAGTTGGCCGCCGGTTCCAAAATCATCGGCGAGCCCCTGTTGCTGTAAATATTCACCGACCGCGGTCAGGGCTTCTATCCTGTGTATCCTTCTGTCATCATAATATTTAAGACGATACTGGTATATGATATCTGTCATTTCAATCATCTGCGGGTATGACGGCTCTTTATCTATATAGCCCGCCTTTTTCAATTCATCGATCATATACATGGCGGTTGCGGCATAGACACCGTTGTATACGCGGCCATACCCGTACAGCAATTCGGCGTCGATATAGTAATCCTCCACTGAATTGTCGTAATTATATAGTGAATGACCGATATTAATGAATTTGTATGTGTCATTAAAGTAGCTGTTGCTATCCAATTCATACGATTCCGCGGTGCCTTCTGAATAATTGATGTTTGCCCGGCCTATCAACGACATAAAAAAATCTTTGGCGGTATAAAGGCCGGCGTCGATATTCTGGGCAAAGTTTATTTCATAGTTGTGCTCGTCCTGATCGATAATCTCAAAGTTGGAGTAATCGAAATCCTTGATATAAGACCTGGATGAACTTCTATCCGAATTATTGAACTTGAATCTTAAGCTGGAACCGGAATGAAAATATTTCGGGATCGTCTCATAGCGCGTCTTCAATTGCGTGGATAATGAAACGCTCTGTCTATCATTGTCATCTTTCGATTGCCTGTCCGGATGACTGCCCTCCGTACTGTAAATTATATCGGAATTGTTATTGTTGCCGCTCAAATTGAAGTTGCCGTTGACAAACAATTGCATGTCGGCGAATTTCTCGGGGATAAAGCTGTTGACCCGGAACTGCGGTTCATCGGCGTGAGTGCCGATGGCAAGAACGACTATAAATACGGATAAAAGCAGAGATGAAGATTTAATACGGCACATAATACCCTCCCATGTTTATAAATGCCATACAATGAAATCATATATGTCTATTATACAAAAAAACGGTCAAATCTTCCATATTTTTTAGATTTATTATAAGTAAACTTGCCGGGGACTACTTTATCAGCCGCCGGATTATCTCATCAGCCAGCGGAAACCCGGACTCGGTCAGGTATATTCGCTCTTTTCTCGGCGCGATAAGATCGGCCTGAGCCAGAATGCGGAGATTTTGCATATCGATTACTTTATCGATCGGGATACCGAATCGACGACGGAATTCTTTCCTGACAATACCTCGCGAGGTCCGAAGGCCAAGCATGACAGCTTCGGACATCCGTGATTGCACGTCGTCGGTGTCGAAAATTAAGGGCCGAATACCCTTGATCAATTTCTTGATATAAAGTTGCAGGTCGGCGCTGTTGGCAAAGCGGCGGTTGTCGATAAAGCTGTGGGCCGAAGGACCCAGCCCGAGATATTCGCCGCCCTCCCAGTAGCGTATATTATGGCGGCATTCATAACCGGGAAGAGCGAATGACGAGATTTCGTAGCGCCGAAGATTGTTATTTTTACATTCGATATTGACCGCAAGGTACATGGCCGCCATCAGGTCATTGGCCGGAAGCCGCAATTTGCCGTCATCGATTCTTTTTTTCAACGGCGTGCCATCCTCGACAGTGAGCTGATAATATGATATATGCGGTGGAGACAGATCCATCAGTTGATTCAAATCGTCGGACAACCGTCTGCCGGTCTGTTTGGGAAGTCCGAATATCATATCGATCCCGAAATTTTCAAAGCCGAGTGCTCGCGCCAGATACACGGCCCGGAAGGAATCTTTAAGTTCATGTTTTCGATTGAGCATCCTTAACAGCCGGGTATTGAAGCTCTGAATTCCGAACACCGGGCGGTTGACACCCAGTTCTTTAAGCGCGGCGAGCCGGTCGACATCAATCGATTCGGGATTGATCTCGAGCGTGAATTCCAGATCGGGATCGAAAGTGAAATGCGATTTGAGCTGTTCCAGTAACTTGCTCAGAGGGGAAAGGTTCATCAGCGACGGGGTCCCGCCGCCGAAATAGATAGTCGTGATTTTTCGTTTGTCCGGGTCAATAGTGTCGGCGGCCAGTGTCAATTCGGTCGAGAGTGCATCGAAATATTTTTTTTCCAGTTTCGCATTATGGCGGACTTTATAGAAATCGCAATAGGAACAAAGATTGGTGCAAAAGGGATAATGAATGTAAAGAGACAGGGCCATTTTTAAAGCGCGGTAAACAAACGGTCCCACCGCGTATGGGACGGAAACCCGGTCAGGAAGTAAAAAGTGTAACTGACAGCCGAGGTGATATAAGGAAATTCCCAGGTCGGCGAATCAGGATCAGGCTTCCATGACCAGTATATAAACAACGCCTTTCCCTTGATGAATTCGGCCGGTACAAAACCCCAGAAACGGCTGTCCTGGCTTTCGTCACGGTTATCGCCGAGGACAAAATACTGTCCTTCGGGGACCTGGATGGGGCCGAAATTGTCTCGGGCGGAAAGCTGGGCCGCGAGTATTTTCGGGTCGGTGTTCTTGGTGTTGACATATATTTCCGACAGCAGATTGTCGACATAAATGACTTTGTCGATAATCTCAATAGTCTGGCCGGGTCCGGCGATGATCCGCTTGATGTAATCCTGTGTCGGATTCAGCGGGTATTTGAAGACAATGATGTCTCCGGGCTGGGGATCGCCGAAATCGTAGGCCAGCTTGTTGACAAAAATATAGTCACCCTCGAACAACGAGTCTTCCATCGAGGCCGAGTCGACGCGATAAGCCGATACCACAAACAACCGCAAAAGAACAGCCGCCGTCAGCGAAATAAAGAGAACCTCGACATATTCCCGCCAGAGCGGTTTGATCTTTTTAGTCTTTTTGGTCGGCTTAACCGGACGCTCCGGCTTCTTTGATGTCTCGACCTGTTGAAATTCTTCAAGTAGAAAATCGTTATTCATACTTGTTAAATTATCGGTGTACTGTTACTTTTTCTTTAACTGTCCAGACGACAATAAATAGGGAAAAATACTCTTTGCGCAAGTCCTTTTAAAATATTGCGCATGCCCAAGTGTTGAGAATTAAGTCTGAAAGGAAACGTCATGAAAGAAATTATCAATACCGAAAACGCCCCGGCCGCGGTCGGGCCTT